>WREB01000008.1 GCA_009779525.1 Defluviitaleaceae bacterium | reverse complement strand
GTGTAGTACTCGGTGTCGCGCCCCGCTATCACCATGAAACCCGAGGCGTTCGGAAGCACGTACGGATAGCAGTATCTGTACTCGGTCAGCACGGTTTCGGGCTTGGTGAAAGTCTTCGTCGCTATGTCGAACGTGACGGCGACAAACGAGCCCGGCTTGCTTCCGAAGCAGAGGATTGCGTAGATTTTTTGCCGGGCAGCGTCGATCGCGGCCGAAATATAATAGCCGCCCGTGAAGATGCTTTCGTACCTTTCGGAAGTTTCGGTTTCCTCGTCGTATTCCCAAATCCAAAGCCTGCCCGAGTTTTTGGGGGTCAGGACGTAAACCTTGCCGCCGCTCGCAAGCGTCATCACCGAGTGCGGCATGTCGAACTCGTTCACCCGGTTCGCGCCCTCAAACTCGATTTTCCTCCATTCGCCCCCGCGCCTCGAAAAAAAATTTACGCTGTTAAACGAAACGTCCCTGCTGAAGTACGCCGCGTAGACCGCCGTTTCGGTGGAGGCGACCATCGGCTGGTGCCCGCCCCAGACGCCCCTTTCGGAGCTCTCGACCGCGCCGGGCCCGCCTAATAGCTCCAGCCATTCGATCCACGGCCCAAAGTCCCTGCCTTCCGCGTAGCGCGCCGTCCCGCCCCCCCCGCCGCCACTTCCGCACGCGGTGAAAAAAAATGCGGCGGCCGAAAATAAAAATATTAAAATCAATTTCACGCGAAACCGCCCGCTTAGTCCGGCGAACGCGCCGGTTTATAAATAACGCTTATTATTTCGGCTTGCCGCGTTTTGCCCGCTTAGTCCGGCGAACGCGCCGGTTTATAAATGATGTTTATTATTTCGGTTTGACGCGTTTTGCCCGCTTAGTCCGGCGAACGCGCCGGTTAATAAATATTGGTTATTATTTCGGTTTGCCGCATTCCGCCCAAATTTTGCAAACTTCGATCCTGGCGCCCGGCGGCTTGTCGCTGTGCTCGGACTCGTCGCACGAAAAACCCCTGAGTTCGTCGCATGGGATTTCGGGGCATTCGCCGCAGTGCGCAAATCCCTTGTCCTGGCAGCATTTGGCGACGGGGCATTCGCCCCAGAACGGCTTGCCGCCAAGCGCGACGCACCCGATGCAGCCGTGCGATTGCTTATACGAGCAAAACGCGCAAAGCAGGCCGCACCTGGACTGCACCGCTAATAAGTCGCCGACCGAAAATTCCGCGCCCACAGCGTCGATCCAAAGCGAGACGCGGCGAGTCGTAAACTTGAAAATCGCGTAATCCGGGTCGGCCGCGCCCCCGGAATAATGCCCGATGAACCAATCCAGCCAATACGCGTTCTTTGTTTCCTGGTCGGTTTTTATTTCGACATCGCCGACAAGCGTCACGTTGTCGCTCCCCGAGCGGAAGCAGACGCTCGCGCGGCCGTCCCTCTGCAGGCGGTTGGCCTTGTTGCCGCCGAGGTTCGATGAAAAATGGACCTCGAGGATGTTTTTCGTCTTTATCGTCGAGACGGTGGATACCGAGGGATACCCCCGCTCGTCGATAACCCCGAGCTGCGCCGAGTCGCAGGCCCTTGCGATTTCGTTCGCCCTGATGAAGATGTTCGCGCCCATTCGCGCCTCCAAAAAAATATTTGGGCGATTATAACAAATAATATTCAAATAGAACAAATATTCGCTTAACGCGAAGGCATCTAATCCCGTTTACTCGAAACGCGCTCTAATCGCGCGGCGGCGCAAGCAATCCGCAAAAATTTACCTCGCGTACCATTCCGGCACGGATCGCCCCATGCCGCCGTACCATCGCAGGACGTTTTTCAAATGCCTTCGTCCGGTTTCCGGTTCGCCCTGGATTCCGACTGATGTGTCGCATAAAGCCGCGAGCGCGTCGTAGGCGAGGTAATACGAAAGCGTCTCAAAGAACGCGTCCGGCGGTTCGCCGCCGAAATAGCCCCTAATCAGGCCGGTATGGTATGGGCCGGGAGGCTCGTCGCCCCACGAAATATTATCGAACTCCCACCACGGATCGCCGTGGCCCAGATTATAACCGTTGAAATCGACGGCGACGACGTCTCCGTTTTTATCAAGCATTAAATTTGAGATATGATAGTCGCCGTGGTTGAACGTTCGGGGCCTTCCATCTATGAAGCGCCGGTTGTTTCGCAAATACGCGGCGATTACGTCGCCTTCCTCAGACCTCAGCCCGTTTTTATGATAAAAATCGATCCGCGCCGATACTTTTTTATAAAACCATTCGCCCCACGGCTCCGCGTCCGCCGGCGCTTTTATCGAATGGATCTTGCGCAGCGTCTCGCCGGCTTTATCGCCGACGATGAATTGTTCCGAAGCGCGCATTTTTATGACGGCTTCCTCCGCGTCCCGACCTTCGATCCAACCCGTAATCGAATAGGCCTCAAGACCCCCGCCGCATATGCCGAATTCGACCGGATCGGGCGTTAGCACGCCGTTATCATGCGCCGCGCGAAGCATTTCGTATTCTAATTTCTTCCTCGCGTATTCACCGACGTCCGAAACCCGCAAAAAATATTTTTTGCCAGCAGGAGTTTCGGCCAGATATTTTTTATTGTCCGACCAGCCCTTGGCGATCGGTGTAAGCCTTACGAACCGATCGAAATTTCCGGATGCGTCGCGCGGTTTAAAATTCGGAAACTCAAATTCAAAACGACTTGCTTCGTTTTTATCCATCGCCTACCCCGCTGTTTTCGTTTACGGCGTTCTTGCTATAATAAACGACGCGAGGCTCCATTAATACGGAATTGATTCGGCAAATGCGCGAAACAAAAAAAATCGCGCTGGTATATTACAGGCGCCGGAGGTTGCCATGGCTAACCAAATGCAAGGCGTCGTCCCATACCCGTTCGACGCGCAGTCGAGCCCGTTTTTTTGCGCGCTGGCATCGGCGCTTATTCCGGCGCTTGGGTTAACGGACGAGACGCCGTTCTTCTGCGTGCAGAAAAATACGCGCTGCTTAAACTGCGGAAACTGCGGGAGCAAGACGACGCTGCAGAAGCACCATCTGCAGCTTTACCACAATTACCAAACCTTCACGGGCGTCGGGCTGGGTTGGGACCAGCCGGAAAACGATTCAAAATATCAAGTGGTCCCCGGCTGGGAAAAAGGCTGGAGTTATCCGGATGCGTTCCTCGGGTTTATCTTCGGATTCGCGGGGCTATCGTGGAAGCGCGTAACCAAGGGCGCGGGCGAAAGAGAAGCCGCCGCGGCGATTGCGGCCTCCGTTGACGCCGGGTTGCCTGTTTTGTTGAGGTTTGGGCAAAATTGGCGCGTCGCGACCGGATATGACGGCGCCGAAATCATCGGGCTCGGATATGGCGCGACCGAAGCCGCCGCCATCCCAAACTGGTTTGGCGGTTTTGACGACGCCGTGATAATAACGGGACGCGCGAGGCAAAGCGTTTCATACGCTGACGTCCTATACCGAATGATCGAATCGCTCGCGCACCCGGCGCACGCGAGGCTCGAGGCGGATCTAATGAAAAGGCTTGACGAAGTCGCGGAGGGAAACGTTCAGGCTACCGCCGAATGGCTGCTAGAAAAAGTCGGCTTCCCTATCGAGGCGCGCTGGCACGCCGCCGATTCGGAAATTTATGTCTTGTGCGAATCCGAGGCGGCGAAGGAAAAAATATTCGGTATGATTCGCCAGTACGTGTTCGACAGCGATCACGACGCGACGCACGGAACCTGCTGGAAAATATGGGCGAAGCTCGGCGTCGGGCCCAAAACGAATTATCGGCTTCCGCCCAACGCGGCCGAACTATTGCTTAAGCCGGAAACGCGCTCCGAGCTGAAGCGGCTTTTTACGATCGTGTTTGAAAACGACCGCGTCGTATTGGGACTTTTGCGCGGGGCGGCTGAAATAATCAATAATACGGATGCAGCCGATTGAGCTTAGCGAAACCTTTCCAAAACGCTCTCGTTTATTTCCATCCGGACGGTTTTGTTTACGATCTGGCATATCCGCAAATTTCCGTAGAAGCCTATTGCGAGCCCAGCGTCGGCATGAGACAAATTATACATCGATTCCAAAACGAAACGCATTTCGGCGACAACAAGCGCGCTTGCGTCCTCGATCGAATCCGCCGTCGCGACCGTCGAGATGACGCCGTCCGACAAGACCAAGGGGCCGTTGATTCGGACATCCTTCCTTACCGTGACCGTTATGTCCAAGTCGGCGCACATTTCCATGCCCTGGTCGAAAAATTCGCCGTCGCCCATGCATCCGTGCGCGTCCCCTAAGCCTAAGAGCGCGCCTTCGGCAAAAACCGGCAAGAATACTTTCGCGCCCGGCCTCACTAGTTTGTTGTCCATATTGCCGCCGTGTTCGCCCGCCCCCGTGCTTGCGGCGCTTTTTTTTAGGCCGATCGGGGCCGCCACCCCAATCACGCCTATCATGGGATCCGCGGGCAGCGTCTTTCCGTTGTTAAAAACGCGCAGCCAGGTGTTGCTTTTCGCCTCGGCCTTTATCAGCTCGCAGCCGTTTCGCGTGTATTCGGTCTTGACTCCGGCTTTCGCGTTCGGTACGTGCATATAGCCCGTTCCAATCAATTTAATATCGTTGATTTTGATTTCAAGCGCGTCGCCGGGCAAAGCCCCCCTTACGAAAATCGGTCCGGTGACGGGATTCGGGCGCACGTATACCCAGTCGTCCAAAAACATGCCTCCGGCGGCGTCGTATGTCTCCACGATCAGCCTGTCGCCGGACGATATCGACGCGCGCGGTTCGGCGTCGGGCAAAAAATCGTAGTAATTCAATTTCCTATCCCTTTTTATTACAATCCGCTCATCCATTTTTATATTTTCCCGTCGAAGGGTCGATATTTTTATGTATCGAACGGCTGAACTTTTCAAGCCATATATTTTGTTCCTCCGCCGCGGCAATGCTGCCCTCGCCGTACGCCAGGCCGTAGACCAGGTTGGCGACGGCGGCGTTGCTCCCTTCGATGACATTTGTCGCCACGGGCCTCGAAGGGTTTTCGCTAAGGTTTCCGTGGAACGTGTGGATCAAAAAGTCTATGAGCAGCATTTTTTCGGCGTAGGTTTTCGCATGCGGATATTTTGCGTAAAACTCTTTCAGTTCGGAAAGCGCCCCAAGCCCGTGCAGGGTCTGGCCTTTGTACGAGTCGTTGAAATCGCCGAACGTCATGGACCAGCCGCAGTCCGGGCATTCGAGCAGAAACTTTTTCGAATAGTCGTGGGGTATCTTGGCGCGGCATTTCGCGCAGGCGGCGATCCCGAGATTTGAGGAAGTGACTATCAGCATGCTTTCGACTCTCGCGTAAAGGCTTGTCCCGACTTCGTCCGCGAGCTCGTCGTCATAAATGCCGTTCGCGTCCTGTTCGTATAATCTTGCAATTTTTTGCGGGGGGATTTTTTTCGCCCAAACCGGTTTCGTGTTTTGGATTGTGCTCACTTCTCCAAGGCTTATTTCCGTCAGCCGCGAAACCCGAAGGCGTTTACGCGTCCGCCGTCCCTGATATAATAAATGTTTGGCGGGCATATTTAAACGAAAACATTTACCGTTTTCGCGTTCGCCAAATAAATGGGCGGGCGGTTTATGGCGCGGACGAGATCGCGTAAAAAACGGTGAGTTTCAGCAAGGGTGATATGATATGCGCTTCATCAAAAAAATAGAGGGCCCGAGGCTTTACCTCTCGCCGTTTGACCAAAACGGAGGCGAAACGCTTTCCCTTTGGGTCCGCTGGATGAACGACCCGGCCGTCGCCGAAATGTACGGAGGGCGTCAAAACAACGCTTCGGTCGAAAACGCGAAAAAAACCCTCGGGGGGCTGCAGGGGCGCCGTTTTGACGTCGTGCTTAGCGAAGGCGACTTGCCCGTAGGCCACGCGAGCCTGCACGACGTCGACCATTTAAACCGCAACGCATTCGTCGGGATTTTTATAAGCGGGGAGGAACACCGCGGCAGGGGCTACGGCGCCGAAGCCATAAAGCTTATGCTAGGCTACGCTTTTTTGACGCAAAACCTGCATTGCGTCGCGCTTTCGGTGCACGCGGACAACCTAGCCGCGATCGCCTGCTATAAAAAATCCGGCTTCCGCGAATCGGGGCGCCGGATCGAATGGATATACAAGAACGGCGGATACGTCGACAAAGTCTACATGGAAATCCTGGACCGCGAATACTTAGCCGGCAAATAACATATAATTAATCGTTCGACTCGTTTCAATCGGCTATCGTTTGCGCAATTTTGCTCCGCAATTATCGGCGCGTAAAACCGTAAATCGCAACGCATCGTCTTGATTCGTCGCCAAGCTTAATCGGCAGATACAAATTCATCTGGTGGTAGCCCAGCCCCTTCTTGATTTCATCAATCGGGTAAATGACGTTACCCATGCTGCGGCGGCTCGTATCCTCGACAAAATTTGTGGTCTCGAGCCATTTCTTGGTTTTTTGACGAACCTTTCCGTGGCTTTCGCCGTCCGCGTCCACGCTGACCGCGACCGCGTAAAGCCCGCCGCAAAATTCCGTGACCGCGTATGGGGCGACGTCTTGTTCCGTCACGTCGTCCCCGATCCCCCAAAACCATTCGACAAGGTCGCCCTCCCCGGTCAAAAAGTTGCTGCTGTCGAACAGCACCGCTTTAAACAAGTGATCGTGCGCCTCGCGCCATTCGTTAAACGCCCCGAATACCTCTTCCCACGAGGCGAGCCCCGAAGTCGCAGCCCTAAATTTTTGGATGTTTATTATCATCACATCAGGGATTTTTTTGTCGAGCCCCTCGGCCAGCTCGGCCAGGCGCTTCGCCTTCGACGGTTTGCCCGCATAGTCGGCGCCGATAAATTTCGTTTCAATTTCCCTTGCCTTGTCGTACAGCATTTTTATTTCGGAGCTTCCGGAAAAGTCCGCCCGCTCGATTTCGCGGATAAAATCCGCAATTATTTCCCGAAGCTCCCGTAGCATCGCGACATCATTGTCGATCGAATCGACTTTTTTCCCAAGCACCTCGAGCACCGCGCCGGGGCCGTCCGCGTTGAAGACGCGCTTGATGTCCCTGATGCTGACGTTCAGCTTGCGTAAAATCAGGATCTGCTCGAGCCGCCTTACCGCGGCCTCGTCATAATGTCTGTACGCATGGTCCCCGATCCTTACGCTCTCCAATAGCCCGGCGTCTTCATAGTAGCGAAGCGCGCGGGCGGTGACGTCGTATTTGCTCGCGACGTCCGCTATTTTAGCCAGGCTGCCCATACCGCCGCCCCCTTTTTATTTAAGTCCGATCGGATTGTAGCCGCTTCCCTAAAGGAAGGGTCAAGCATTAATTTGCGAAAAAAAAACGGCCCGCGCGAAACGGCCGCAAAAGTGGTTTATATAAAGCGGTCATTCTTACGTCGCTATCACCGTCTGCAGATAACGCTAAGGCCATGTTAAATATTTTTGCGTTTTAAAGCAATTTCATAAACCAAATCATCGGCACGGGCCGCCACTACGATAATTTTCATAATTTCATCGGTTTGGATTAATTGATAAACGATTCGGATTCTTAATTTGACCAATTTTATTTTAAAATGCCAGTTAAATTTTTCGATTTCGTATTTCCCAACGGTTTCCCATATCCGCCCTCGTTTTGCGGCAATGGATTTAGGGATACTTTGCGGATTGCTTTAATTACCTGAATCCTCTGCGAAAAGTCGAGTTCGTCTATATCGTTTTTTGCTTCTTCCGAAAAGAAAACCTTCCAAATCATAATTCGATTTCCACGTCTTCCATCGCATCTACATCAGTTATCGAAAGACCGTCTTTCGCAAGAATTTCATCGAAGGAATACGCGGTTCCGATATCGTTTTTCAAGCGCTCATTTGCTAAAGCCAATAAATATTGGTCGTCAATAATATCAAGCATTTCCTGATAGCTTTCCGGCGCAAGGAGTATGCAAGCGGGAGCGTTATTTTTTACGACGATTTTATAGCCTGACAATCGAACTTCATCAAATACCTTATTTGCTTCGCCTTTATTGAACCGCGAGATTGGAACCAATGTATTTAGAATATTTCCGCGAAATACTTTGCTCGCCATGACTAAGCGCTCCTATATAAATAATGATTGTGGTTTTCGTTTTTATAACAGATTAACACAAATATATCAACATATTTATCGATCGCGGCCGTTAATTCGCGCCGCGGCGAACGGATCATTTTTTAACAGCTCCCAAACGTACCCGCACGTCTCAAGCGCGGTCCGCCTCGCCGCTTCAAAGGCGTCCTCCGTTTCGTAATGCTCCTCCATGCACCAACTTTGGCCGAGCGCCGCGTCGACGAACATTGCGCTGATAATATCCTCTGCCGAAAAACCGGCGATCGAACCGATGATCGCGGCCATCTCGCGTATCCTGCCCTCATCGCAGGGGACTTCGTTCATCAAAAACCTCGCGCACTCCATCACCGGCGCGTCCACGACGCCCTTCGGGTCGATGACCGCGTAGCGTCCGTTTGAATCGAGCAGCATGTTTTCCTGATGCAAGTCGCCGTGAAGCAGGCATTCTTTTTTGTGGCGCTGCTTGAGCCCTGAATAAACCCCGATCGCCTCGTCCAGGAAAAAAAGCACGTCTCCTAAGCCGCCCATTTCAATCAGCTTGCCGCGTATGCCATCCATCCATGAAAGATATGTCGGGAACTTGACGGGCCCATCGTATGGGAGCGGCAGACATTTTAACATTTCGCCGAACAGACGCGCGCGCTCGTAGTAATCCGCGACCGCCCACATCTGGTCGCCGGGCGCAATCCTTTCCAAAAGCAACGCGTCGTCCGTCAAGTCAAACGCCCAAAGCTTGCAATAGCCCCTGCCGTCGTAAAACCGCAGGCACATCGCCTCGGTTTCGACTTCGGGTCCGGGGATGCACAGCTTGAGGACGCACGGCCCGTAAATTTCCGACTCGCACGCATACAGCAAATTTATGGTGTTCGTCGGCATGAACGAAAGCCCGGAGAGCCGCCATTCATTTGAATACTTCCCGATGCGACCGCCTATTTTCGAAAGAAAGGCGCCGGTCTCGCCGCCTAAGTATTTGCGTATTTGGTCGCGCGCGCTTTGCGGGATATCCATGTCAATTCTCCTCAATTTTACAATATCTCCGTCGGAAAAAATAAAAAAACGGAGCCGGCGAAAAATCCGGCGATCAGTCGCGCGGAAAAGTCGCGCATAACAACGGTTGACAACCGGCCGCCGTTTTGTAGTATACTTCCATAACCATAAAAAATTCCATACCGTCCGCGCCAAGGCGCGGTACATCAAGAGAGGCGGAGGGATCAGGGCCCTGCGAAGCCTCAGCAACCGGCGGACGCACGGTGCTAACTCCCCCGGCTTAAGCCGGAAGATGCGCGAAGGAAACGTCCGTTACGCGAGCCCTAAGGGGCTTTATTTTTTTAGGAAGGGGTATAACATGCGGCTGTTTACGTCAGAGTCGGTGACTGAAGGGCACCCCGACAAACTTTGCGACCAAATCGCCGACGCGATACTTGACGCGATGCTCACGCGCGACCCGATGTCGCGCGTCGCCTGCGAGGTCGTGGCTACGACCGGAATGGTGATGGTGTTCGGCGAAATAACGACGGAATGCTACGTCGATATCGAAAGAGTCGTGCGCGACACGATACGCGAAATCGGCTACGCCAACGGCGAACTCGGCTTCGACGCGGACTCTTGCGCGGTTTTGATATCGCTTAAGGGCCAGTCGCCCGACATCGCGATGGGCGTCGACGTCGCGCTTGAGGCGCGGGGGACGGACTCCGCCGAAGAGCAGACGGGCGCCGGCGACCAGGGCATGATGTTCGGATTCGCCTGCGACGAGACGGAAGAGCTCATGCCGCTTCCGATCTCGCTCGCGCATAAACTCGCGCATAGGCTCGCCGTGCTTCGCAAAAGCGGCGAGATCCCGTACCTCGGGCCCGACGCCAAGTCGCAGGTGACGATCGAGTACGGCGAGGACGACATCCCGAAGCGGGTCGAGGCAGTCGTGATATCGACGCAGCACGGCGCGGAAGCGACGCAGGAGCAAATACGCCGGGACATCATGGAAAAAGTGATAAGGCCCGTGATCCCCGCGCGGTTTCTTGACGCCGAAACAAAGTACTACATAAACCCGACCGGCCGGTTTGTCATAGGCGGGCCGCAGGGCGACAGCGGCCTGACCGGGCGCAAGATCATCGTCGACACCTACGGAGGGTACGCGTGCCACGGGGGCGGAAGCTTTTCGGGCAAAGACCCGACGAAGGTGGACCGCTCGGCCGCGTACATGGCGCGCTACATAGCAAAGAACATCGTCGCGGCGGGTCTAGCAAGGCGCTGCGAGATCGAGGTCGCCTACGCGATCGGCGTAGCCAAGCCGGTCTCGGTTTACGTAAACACGCACGGAACCGGGAAAGTTTCGGACAGCCGCCTTTCGGAGCTAGTCGGCGAAACGTTCGACCTTAAACCCGCGGCGATAATAAAATACTTCGACCTGCGCAGGCCGATCTACAGGCAGACCGCGGCGTACGGGCACTTCGGGCGCGACGACTGCGGCTTCCCCTGGGAAAAAACGGATATGGCGCATGTACTGAAGGACCATTTATGATACAATGCCGTGAATCTATCCGCGCCGAGGCGCCAAACGGGAGATACGCATGAAACTACGAAACAAGCTGCTTCTACCGGTCGTCGCGATACTCGTGGCAGTAGTGGTTGCGATATCGCTTATCAACTACCAGATCGCGAAGAACGCGATAACGGACATGGTAGACAAGGAAATGCAGGCCGGACTTTCAAACATCGAGTCGCAGGACCGGCTTTCCGAAAGGATACTCCGGCTCGTCATGGGCGAGCTTGACAAGAAAAACATCGCGCTCACCAGGGCGCTTGCTGAGTTGATAAAACAAAACCCGGCGCTTAAGGAAACCGACGAAATGACGCGCCTTGCAGACATGTTCAACGTGACCGAGGTCCACGTGATGGACGACAAGGGCGTGCTTTGGTGGGGCAACGTTCCGCTCTACTACGGATTCGACTTCAACGACGGCGACCAGACCATACCGTTTTTGCGGATCCTTGACGACCCGAACTACGAGCTCGCGCAGGAACCGCAGCCGAACGCTTCTTACGGCTTCATGTTCCAGTACACGGGCGTCGCGCGCAGGGACGATAAGGGCATCGTGCAAATAGGCATAGCGGCCGAAATAATCGACGAGCTGACCTCGCAGATGGATACGCAAAACACGATCGAGCTGCTCGCGTTCGGGACGAACGGCTTCTTCTTCATAGTCGAGGACAACGCGTTCGTCGCGTATCCCGACAAGGCGCAAATCGGGAAGCCATTCTACCCGACGATCACCGTTATCCAGGGTTCGGCGAACCGGCAGTGGCTGACGCTTGACGGCACCGAATACTACGCCGGCTTCATCCGCTCGGGCGCCAAGACGATCTACGCCGCGATACCCAAGGCCGACTTCATGGCGCCGCTTACCGCGATGCGAAACACCACCGCGATAATTTCGGTCGCGGCGGTGGTGCTCATGAGCGCGATATTGCTTTACGTGCTCAGGCTTGCGATACGCCCGATGGAGGAGTTAAACGGCAAGCTTCTTACCGTCGCCGAGGGCGACTTAAGCGTAAACCTCGCGACCAACGCGCGCGACGAGATCGGCCAGCTATCGAGGAGCACCGCGAAGGTGCTGTCGATTTTCCAGACCCTGACCGAGGATTTCGCCGAAATGGCCGAGGCGGTCAACATAAAGGGCGAGATCAACTACGAGATAGACGAGTCGAAGTACGCGGGCGACTACAAAAACGCGGCGGCCGGTGTCAACGCCATGCTCGCGAACAACGCCGAGGCGCTGCTCGAGCTGATAAACGCGCTCGAGCACTTCGGCGACGGCGATTTCAACGTGAAGGTCAAGGAATATCCGGGCAAGAAGGCGGTCATAAACAAAACCGTCAGGAACATAGAAAAGGAAATCACGGAGATACTCACCGACATAAACATGATCGTATCGAAGGCGAGCGAGGGCGACCTGGCCGCGCGCGCGGACCACACAAGAATGCTCGGCGACTGGCAGAAGGTGCTGCAGGGCTTCAACGGGCTGATGACCGCGTTCAACCGGCCCCTCGACGCGACCGGCTACGCGCTATCCGAGATGGCGAAGGGCAACCTCGGCGTAAAGATAACGGAAGAGTTCAAGGGCGATTTCAAGGCGATTAAAGATTCGTTCAACAATACGCAGGACATCATCTACATGTACGTGAACGAAATTTCCGGGCTGCTTGAAAAAATGTCGGAAGAAAACTTCGACGTGACCATCGAGCACGCCTACGTCGGCGACTTCGTAAGCATCCAGCGTTCGATCGAGCTTATCATCCGCGCGATGAACGCGATGCTAAACGAAGTCAACACCACGTCCGACCAGGTCGCAAGAAGCGCGGGGCAGATTTCCGAGACGAGCAGGAGCCTGCTCACCGGCGCGCACGACCAGTCCGAATCGCTGAGCACGCTTAACGGGATCGTCAGCGAAATAAATATTAAGACCAAAGAAAACGTCGAGAGCACCGACAAGGCCGAGTCGCTGGTGCGGCACACGATGGACTACGTCGGTCAGGGCAACAAGGAAATGGACAACATGCTCACCTCGATGAACGCGATAAACGAATCTTCTAACAGCATTTCGAAAATCATCCGCGTGATCGAGGACATAGCGTTCCAGACAAACCTGCTCGCGCTTAACGCGGCGGTCGAGGCGGCTCGGGCCGGCGAGCACGGCAAGGGCTTCATGGTCGTCGCGGAGGAAGTCAGGAGCCTCGCGCAACGCAGCCAGGAAGCCGCCAACGAAACCACCGAGCTTATCGAAAATTCGACGCAGCGTTCGAGGGAAGGCGCGGAGGCTGTCAGCCTGATGGCGAAGACGCTCGGAAAAATCAATTCGGAGATAACCGAGCTTTCCGACTACGTTTCGCTTATCGCGAAAGCCTCGACCCAGCAGGCCGAGGCGATCACCTCGGTGATGAGCCATATAGGCGACATCTCGCAAGTGACGCAGGCAAACAGCGCGACCGCGGACGAGGTATCGCGCACCGCCGGCGATTTCATCGACGCGTCGCAGGCGTTCAAGGAATTGGTCAGCAAGTTTAAGCTTAAGAAGCGCGCGTAAATAAAAAAGGGGCCGAAAGGCCCTTTTTTATTTGCGGCGCTTTTCTTAAATCCTAAGTATCAGCGTCGCGAGCGAAAAATATACGATAAGCGAAGCCGCGTCCGCTATCGTCGTTATAAGCGGAGCAGCCATGAGCGCCGGATCGATCCTCAGCTTTTTCGCCAAAAGCGGCAGGGCGCACCCGGTGCTTTTCGCGATGACGACCGCCGCGATAAGGCTAAGCGAGACGGTCACGCATAAAAGCAGGTTGCGTCCGTTCATCACGTAGAC
>WREB01000007.1 GCA_009779525.1 Defluviitaleaceae bacterium | reverse complement strand
TGAATGTGCGGCTGCCCGACGTCAGGACGGCGAAGTACGACGTGATCGTGCACTGCGGCGCCGCGGCGATAATACCCGTGCGCCCCGACAAAAAAATAATTTTGGTCAGGCAGTACCGCGAGGCGGTCGGGCGTGAAATCCTCGAGATACCCGCGGGGAGGCTCGAGAAGGGCGAGGACCCAGCGGAATGCGCGAGGCGCGAACTTAAGGAAGAAACCGGATGCGCCGCGGCTGACATGGATTTTCTTACCAAGTTTTACCCGGTCGTCGGCTACAGCACGGAAATAATCCATTTTTACGTCGCCCAAAACTTAAGTTCGGGCGAACCCGATCCCGACGAAAACGAATTCGTCCGCGCGGAAGCCTACTCGCTCGCGGAGGCGCTAAAAATGATCGATTCGGGCGAAATAATGGACGGCAAGACGATCGCCGCGCTGCTTTTATACGAGAGGCAAATAAATAAACCGGCGGCGCTATCGGAATAAGCCCGCGAACTGCGAAAGCTTTTTTTAACCCCGAGAGATAGCGCCCAAAGCGCCATCCGCATTTTTCGCGTTCGCTTTGCCGCGCGAAACCCTGCTTGGCTTAATATCCGCCGAGCTGTATACTACAGGAGTAGCGCATGAAACGCGCTCCTTTTATAATCGATAATAATCAACATGCCGGAGAGGAAATATAAATGTCCCTTCACAAGCTGGCCGAAGCGATGATGATCCATTTTAACGACACGCGCTATAGCGAGCACTCGCTAAAAGCCTACGCCTACGCGGGCCTTATCGGCTGCGGGGAAAACCTTTGCGGCGACGAACTCCAGATACTTTCCGCCGCGGCGCTGCTGCACGACGTCGGGATTCCGCGGGCGCTCGAGATTTTCGGGAGCGCGGAGGCGAAATACCAGGAGGCCGAGGGCGCAAAAATAGCGCCGGCGCTTTTATGCAAAGCAGGCTTCGCGGGGGACGATGTCGATAAAATTGCATGGCTCGTCGCGAACCACCACAACGAAAGCCTTGCCCCGGGCGACGCGCTACTGCAAATATTGATTGAGGCGGACCACCTCGTGAACCTTTCGGAAGGCAAGCAGCCGACCGAAAAAATCTTCGGGGTCAAAGACGGTTTTTTTAAAACGGAAACCGGAAAAAATCTAATTTCCGCGCTGTTCGGCCTATAGCATGGGCTTCTCGCTGCTTTTCGACGAACGGACCGACTTTTATTTTACGCGCCGCGCCAACGAATCGCCCGGCGACTTGCGTCTTTCCGCCTTCGCCGAGGAGGTTTTTAATTCCGACGGCACACTGACAGAAATTTTCAATAGAAAACCATTGGACCAGGCAAATATCCGGCGCAGGCTGGATATTTTTTTTGACATGGAAGAAGATTGTTGCCACAAAACGCTCGCCGACTTCGCCGACGGGTTTATAACGGCGCTGCGCTTCCTGGAAAATTCTACCAGGTCCGGTCAAAAAATCGCGAGGGACAAATGGGCGGCCGACGCCGCGGCCGCGTACCGCGAATGCCTGACGCGCCTAAGCTCGGGGCTTAAAAACGCCGGGGTAAAGTCGGCCGGGTTGGCCGGTCTTTTAAATCTTACCGACGGCATCATAAAATCTTCCGAGTTCGTCGGCCTCGCTTTTGAGCTTGACGAAATATTTAAAACACTCTCGAGGGCGCGCTATTCGATGGAGATCGACCTGCCGAAAAAACGCGTCAGGTTTTGGGGCGAAACGGAGGCCCCGAACCGCGGCGGCGGTTTTGATGAGGCGTTCGCGCCGCTTGGGCTCGTGTCGCCGGACAAGGACATGGTCCCGTTTCCCGACGACGAGCTCAACTATTTCGAGCTGACGGTGCTTTCAAAAATTGGGAGGGCGCATCCCGGCGCGTTAAAGGCGCTCGACGGATTTGCTATAAAGCGCGTCCCGTTCATCGACGCGTCGGTCGAAAGCGTCCATACCGAAATTAAGTTTTTGCTCGCCTACCGCTCCTTCATGGATTCCCGCCGCAAGGCCGGCGTCCCGTTCGCGTATCCGGGCGTGGCGGGTTCGTTTTCCGAGGCGCATATAAAAGGCGGCCGGACGCCGGAAGCGCAAGTCAAGGATTTTCGAGAGTTAACGCCAAATGATTTCGCGGTCAAACGCGGACGGGAGTTCGCGTTTGTTTCGGGTCCGGCGTCTTGCGGCAAGAAAACTTACGCCGCAATGGTCGCGCAGATCCACCTGCTGTATTCGCAGGGGCTGCCCGTCCCGTGCGAAGAAGCTTCCCTCGCCGCGTTTAAAGATATCAAGCACTACGCCGCCAGGGAGGAGAACCCCAAGGCCGCTGCGGGAAGGCTCGCCGACGAGATCGGATGGCTCAAGCGCATCTGCGACGACGCCAAAGACGGGAGCCTGTTCGTCTTCCACAATATTTTCGCTGGCGCCGCCGCGTACGAAACCGAAACCCTATATAGAAAATTTATCTGCGCGCTCGCCAAAAAAAACTGCGCGGCGCTTTTCGTCACGTCGAAAGACGAGCTGCCGGGGGCGATACCGGAAATCGAAAGCATAACGCTTGATACCAACCATAAAGCTTCGCTCGCGGACGGCGCGGCGGACAATAGAGACGATCCGTACGAAAACGAGTTAAGCGGGGCGCCCAGTTGAGGCCGTCGCTTTTGTATCCGTTCGGAAACGGGCAAAGAGGGGCGCCCAGTTGAGGCCGTCGCTTTTGTATCCGGGCGAACCTCCCGCCAAAGCCAACGCCCCGGGCGGCCTCGAGGGCGACCTGCATTTAGGAAACGTCGTCGCGCGCATGGCGCGCGGGGACGAACATATCGCCCAGGCGGCGCGGAGGGCGTTTTTCGAGGGCGGCCTCCCCGACGAGGCGACGCTTATTTACAGGCAGGAAATTATTAAGGACGCGCTTAGCGGCGGCGAAATCTACAGGACTATCTACGGGCTTGCTAAGGACTCGTGCCGGATGCAATCCGAGATCCACCGCAAGCTGATTGTTTCCGCGAAGAAGTCGGGCCAGACCCTGGCGCGCCTTGCCGAGATATATCAGCTCCTGCTTGAGACGCTCGGCGACTGCCGAAGGTTCGCCGCAAAAATGAGGGAGTACAGGCGCCATTTCGTATCCGACGGAACCAAAAAGTTCTTTTATATCTTCACCGACACGCTTGACAAGACGGCGCTCGATAAAATGGAGGCCTGCGCGCGCGCGCGCTACGGAACCGTGGCCGGATCGCGCTTTAGTTTCCACGCGGAGATCGGCCCCGGAATGAAAAGCGGCGGCTACATGATCGGCGGCGCTTTGCAAAAAAGCGAATTGAAGGCTAAGAAACGCTTTAGGATTAGGATTTCGGCCGACCGCGAATCGTTCGTGACTTCGATGGAACGCCTGACGGATGCCGCGCAGCTGAAGGTCTACGGCGAGTTTGGCGAGGCGATCCAAAAATTCCGCGAACTGTTCCTCTCGGTCCGCGACGAGCTGGCGTTTTACGCGGGCTGCGTCAACCTTCACGAAAAGCTGACGCAATTCGGCGTACCGGTCTGCTTTCCCAGTTTCGCGGGTATTCGCGCCGAGGCCCCCTCCTTCGCGGAGCTGGCGGACGCGAGCCTCGCGCTCGAGCGCGAGACGCGGCCGACCGGAAATTCGCTCGACCTTAGCCGCGACAGGCGGATAATAATCACCGGCGCCAACATGGGCGGCAAGTCCACGATGCTCAGAAGCGTCGGCTGCGCGCTGGTGATGGCGCACTGCGGCATGTTCGTCGCCGCGAAAAAATTTAGGACCGGTCTCTTCGACGGGATACACTCTTTTTCCTACGAAGGCGCCGCGCCGTCCGGCGGGTCCGGCGATTTTTTGCGCTTCGAACGGGCGTTAAAACGGGCGGGCGTCAACTTCATGATGCTTTTAAACGAGCCGTTTTCCTCCATGTCCGAAACGGCGGGTTCGGCCCGCGTAAAATCGGCGCTTCACGAAATATGCGAACGTGGCGGCGCCGCGATACTGATCACGCATTTCCACAAGGCGGCGCGAGAAATGGCGGCCGAAGACGCGGGCGGCGCCCGTTTTTTAACGACCGAGCTTGACTCAGACGGCAGCCCGACTTACGTGATAACGGACGGCCAGCCGAAAATGACGGGCGCCGGGGCAAGGATTTTCGACGAAATATTCGGCGAATAAAAATTATCGGGAGGCATGCGCATGGTGATTTCGCTTCAGAAATATTTTTTTAGGGAAACCGAAAAAACGATTTTGACCCACGGCGCGTTCGAAGTCTCGGCGTTCCGCTATCCGTCGGGCGTCGAGGCGCTCAGGGTTCGCGGGAAGCGCTGCGAGGCGGTCTTTCTGCCGTACCAGGGCCAGCAAATATGGCGGTGCGCCTTCGACGGGCGCGAGCTCGCGATGAAATCCATCTTCGACGCGCCGGTCGAGACAAGCGACTACCTCTCGACGTACGGCGGCTTTTTGCTGCACTGCGGGGCCACCGCGATGGGGGTCCCGTCAAAGAACGATACGCATCCCCTTCACGGCGAGCTTCCGAACGCGAGGTATTCCGACGCTTATGTCGAATGCGGCGAGGACGCTTCGGGCAAATGGATTTCGGTCGGCGGGAGCTACCGCCACGCGGTGGCGTTCAACCACGACTACGTCGCGTCGCCGAGGGTGACGCTTGGCGAAAACGCGACCCTTCTTGAAATCGAGATGAACATAAAAAACCAAAAACGAACCGAAATGGAACTCATGTACCTCGCGCACATAAACTTCAGGCCGTGCAACGACGCGACGCTCGCCTACAGCGCCGACTACGCGAGCGAATCGGTCGAGATTGAGACGAACGTGCCTTCGCACCTCAAATCCTCCTCGCCGATCGAGGATTACAAGGCGTTTTTACACAGGCTTCGGGATAACCCCGCGCTCCACCATACCATGGGAAAAGAAATGCTCTTCGATCCGGAAGTGGTCATGAAGATCAAGTACAAAACCGACGCGGACGGCTTCGCCCACAGCATTCAGCTGCGTCCCGACGGAAGCGCGGATTACGTTTGCCACGACGCCGTCGCGATGGACACCGGCGTAAGGTGGATATCTCGCACTCCCGACCAGGACGCGCTGGGACTCGTGCTTCCCGCCAACGCCGGCAAGGAGGGCTACCTGAGGGAAAAGGCGCTTGGCAGCGTAAAGACGCTTGGCCCCGGAAAGACGGCGCGCTTTTGCATGCGCGCGGGCGTTTTAAACGAGAGCGAAGCGCGCGAAATGAAACAAAAGATCGACAAAATAGCGGGGCGCGCATAGCGGCGGGACCGCAAAGGCGATTCGGCGTTTCCTAAAATATTCGTTCGCTAAATAACGGGATTAAAAATAAAGACCGCGGTATATTTTAAAGGGCGGGCCGGAATTTTTAATTCCGGCTAGCCCGCGCAGACGGAGGGAGGCGGCCGGCTCGGACTGGATCGAAAATCTAAACAAAGCGATCGCCTACATAGACAAAAACCTTGACGGCGAGATCGACTACGCCGAAATCAGCCGCATCACCGTTTCGCCGGTCGCGCTGTTCCAGCGCTTCTTCGTGCTTGCGGCGGGGGTGACCCTTTCCGAATACATCAGGAGGCGCAGGCTGAACGGCGCGCTTTCCGATTTGCGTAGCGGCGCGAAGATTATCGACGTCGCGGCGAAATACGGCTACGAGTCGCCCGACGCGTTTTGCGTCGCGTTCAAGCGGCTGTACGGGATCACGCCGTCGCGGGCGAAAAAAACCAAGGAAAGGCTTAAGTCGTACGACCGCATTTTTTTCACGCTGACCGTTTCGTACGTAAAGGGGGAAAACGACATGGCGCTTTTAAACATCGACAGGTACCGCTACAACGAGCCGCTTTTCGAGGGCGCGCGCATAGTGCTTAACGCCTCGGGCGCGAGCTTTACGCCCGAATACATCCAAGGGCTGTCGGGCGCGGCGTTCAAGATCGCGGGGGGCTGCCCGAGCCGGCCGACCTGCGTTTGCGACTACTGGACGCCCGACTTCATCCGGATGCTTGGCTACGAGATAACCGAGCTGCCCTGCTTCGACGAAAGCGGAAACGACGTATGCGGCGCGCTCGTCGAGGCGGTGAAGAAGCATATCGACGGCGGAAGGCCCGCGCTGGTCTGGCACGCGTTCACCAACTACGAGTACGACGTCGTCTGCGGCTACGACGACGACGCAAAGCAGTTCGTCGGGCGGGGCACGTACGCCGGAAACGACGAATACGCAAGGGAATCCTGGGACAGGCCGAAGACGTGCGACGGCGCCCCGGCGTTCGGCGCGATGCTAGTAGGGGAGCGAACCGGCGCGTTCGACGAAAGGAAGGCGGAGCTAGATTCCGTTAAAAACGCCGTCAAGCACGCCAGAAACGAAGCGCCCGCCGCTAATTTTTGGGAAGTCGAAGGCATAAAATTTTACAGGCAATGGGCGGACGATTACGCGAAGGAAGGCAAAGAGCGCGGCGCGGCCGACGCGTACTGCTACGAGGTCTATTCGTCCGCGAGAAAGGCGGGCGCGATATACCTTCACGGCCTTGCGGGCAAATACGACGGCGAGGCCTACGACTGCCTCCGCTACGCGGCCGCCTGCTTCGAGAGGGAATGCGCCGAGCTTGACAAGGCGCGCCCCTATCTTTCGTGGGCGTCGCCCTGGGGGATCGACGAGGAGCGCAGCAAAAACGTCGCGCCGCTGCTTGCCTCGGCGTCCGGCCATTATGAGAAGGGCGTCGAATATTTAGAAAAATTCCTGTCGCTTATAGGCGAATAATAACTTTCCGCGTTTTCTATCTGTCCCATGTTTTAATTTTCCGCATTATTTAACGCCCGGCCCGAACGACGGCCGGGCGCTTCCGGCGGCCGCGGCCGTTTGCCTCGCGCACGCGCTCTTTTTGCCATTAAACATATTTTTCAGCGATTCCTCATTTTATATTGTATCCTAACCCCAATTAAATCTATTGGGGGCTTCCGCCGTTGCGCTACTCAAACATCGAATACACCGATATGATGACTTTCAAGGGCGGGGGGCCGATGCTCTGCGAGCTTTTCGGGCCGCTCGTCGGCTTGGAAGCGGAGTGGGCGGCGCAGGGGGCCTCGACCGACGAGATTTCGCTTGCGGCGTTCGGCTTCGACTACGTCTTGTTCGCGGACGCCGGGGCGGCCTGCGGTTTCATCGGCGGGACGCCCGAGGAAACGATCGAGGAAAGCGAGCGGTTCTTGATCACCCGCGACCGCATGGGGCGCACGATGAAACTTGCGAAGGATGTCGCGACGATCGCGCTTCCGCTCGACTATCCGGTCAAGGACGCGGACGATTGGCTGAAGATGAAGGCCCATTTCGCGTACGACGACTGCCGGGTTGACGTCGATTCCGCGCTGCGCGCGGCGGCCATGCGGAAGGGCGGCGCGCTTTCGCGCGTTTCGGTGCCGGGCGCGTTCGGCGCGGCGCGCGACCTGATGGGGGACGAGGCGGTCTGCATGGCGCTCTACGACCAGCCCGATCTGCTTCGCGATATGTTCGTGACGTTTGCAAAAACGTCAGTGGAAGTGATAAAAAAAGTCGGGCGGATCGTACCGATCGACAATGTCTGCATAGGCGAGGACCTCGCCGGGAAATCCGGTCCGCTTGTTTCGCCGGAACACGTGAGGGAATTTTTCGCCCCGTATTACAAGGAGGTATGGGACGCGGCGAGGGAGGCGGGCGCGAAGCTGTTTTCTCAGGATTCGGACGGTAACGTCGAACCCGTTATGGAAGCGTTCATCGAATGCGGGGTCAACGTGTTTTTCCCGTGCGAGCCCGCCGCGGGGATGGATGTGGTCAAGCTTAGGAAGCGTTTCGGGAAGAGGTGCGCCTTCAAGGGCGGGATCGACAAGATGGCGCTTCGCGGTTCGTTCGCGGACATCGAGCGCGAGCTTACCTACAAGCTCGGTGAGCCGTCGCTTCGCGAGGGAATGGTTTTCGGGCTAGACCACCGCATACCAAACGGCGTCCCGATCGTAAACTACCGCCACTACGTCAAACGCGCGAGGCAGCTGTTGGGGATGCCCGAAGCCGCGCCCCAGGGGCATGTCCGGATGGCGTTTTGATCAGGGAAGCGCGTTTAAATATTCGGTCCATTCGTCGAGGCCGTACGCCTTAAGCTCCTTGATGTATTCGTCCCAAGTGTCGATCAGGTCCTTTTCGCCCGATATGACCGCCCTGTAGTATTCGGACGCCCTCCCCGCCAAGCCGGAAGCGGGATAGCGGTTTTCGACTTTGTAGTAGGCCTCCGCGTAGTCGCCGCCGGGGTCGGATTTGTACGGGGTAAGCATCAGGCTCCTCGCGAAGCCGCTTGTCGCGAAGTCGTAGAAGGCCTGCGAGGGTATCTGGTACCTGCGCCTGCCCGCGCGCTCGTCAAGGGTCGCGGTGGTAAAGATTCCGACGATTTCCGTGCTTGTCGGAAGCCTGAGGATCCCCGAGTCGTACGGGACGTCCTCCCATTCGTAATCAACGCCCTCGAAGCCGTGGTTGGCGATCACGTAAGTCTCCGGGTCGCACGAAAGCGCCTCGAAGATCTCGAGTATCTTCGCGAGCTTTTCGTCGGAAACCTCGGAGCTTACATAAAAAACGCGCGTGACGTTCAATTCGTTCGGCCGGTAGTAGCCGTGCGCGCCCTGCTTGTTTTCCGGGCCGCGCTCGGGCGGCGCGATCAGAAGCTTCGCGTCCGGGTTGGAATAAAAATAACTCGCTATGTAACCGTCCTCGCGCAGCATGTCGAAGACGTTGAAGTTCCACCATCCGGTCGCCCCGCCCCAATAGCTCATAGACCAGTCGGTCCCGAAATAGATAGTCTCGGTCCTGTTCATCAGCGAAATAAATTCGAGCGCCGACCTGAAGCCGTCGCTAGCGAACGTCAGGACGGCGCTGCCGTTTTCAAACACGTTGTCGCGGTTTAGCCCCCACATCCCGAATAGCGTCGTCAGGTTGTACCAGTCGTTGCCGTAGTTCCGCGTGGTAAAACCCCTAAACGGCGGATACGCCGCGAAACTTTGCATTATGTTTACGAATTCGGCGTAGTCGAACGCGGCGTCGGTGAAGCTTACCCGATCCGATATCTGCGTGACGCTGCCGTTTGGCCAAACGCCTATCTTCTCAAGCCAGTCGAGCCGGTAGATCGACCAGACGCTTAGTATGTCGATCGTGCGCTCGAGCCCGGGCAGCATGTACTGCGCCGAATCGTTCGTCCTAAAATATTCAAAAAGCCGCTCGTTAGACTCAAGCAGCGCGAAGTAGTTCGGCGCGTAGCGCGCGACCATGTCCCACGGGATCTTGCGGACGCCGCCCGATTCGATCAACTCGTCCGCCGAAAGTATGTTGGTGTGGAAGATGTCCGGCAGTTTTTTTTCCGCCATGAGCTTCCGCTGGAACTTCTCGAAGTCGCTTACGTTTCGCTCCGTCCTAAGTATTACGTCGAAGCGCTCGCTAAGTTCCTTCGCGATCTTGCCGTTGTCGGGATACAGGATCACTCCGGGCCCGTTGGCGTCGAAGAAGCCCCAGGTGATCGGAACGCCCGAAACCGCCTCGATCGGCAACGCGGCGATGTCGCCGTCGACATGATCCGCATCGGCGCCGGCGGAATCAGAGTCGCCCGAGACGCTTATGTCTTGCGGATCAAAAAAATCGGGCGGGCGCGTTTCGCCGCGGCACGCCGCTTGCAAAGCGAACGCGATAATCATTATTAAAGCCGGGACAAGCGTCCGCGGCTTTTTTATTTTAATATTCATCGATTTCCGCCTCGCCGCTTTCTTCTTCGCCGTTTTCTATCCCGCCGCGTTTTGCCTCGCCGCGTTTTGAAAGTAACGGCTGGTCTTCGGCGACCCCCAACTCCTCGACTTCGCGCAGCGCCCTGTTTATCGCGCGCGTGCGCGTCCCGACTATTTTTTCAAGCGTGTTGTCCGCCGTCTGCAGCTGCCTGTGCGCCGTCTCGAGCAGCGCCTCGAATTCGCCGAACGTTTTTTTGACCGCGCGGAGCCTATCCCAAACTTCCTGGGAACGCTTTTCTATAGCCAGCGTCTTGAAGCCCATCTGCAGCGACGCCAGAAACGCCGAAAGCGTGGTCGCGCCGACCGCGGTCACTTTGTACTTGTCCCGAAGCTCCTCGAAAAGCGCCGCGTTTTGCACGATTTCGGCGTAAAGCCCTTCCGTCGGTAAAAACATCAGCGCGAAGTCCGTCGTCTTAGGCGGGACGATGTACTTTTCGAATATGTCTTTCGCGAACGAGCGCGCCTTCGCCGCAAGCGACTTTCTCGCCTCGTCGATCGCGGCCTTGTCGGAGGCGTCGAGTAGCCGGTTGTAATCCTCGATAGGGAATTTCGAGTCGATCGGCAGAAGCAGCGGCGCGTCGCCTGAGCCCGGAAGCTTCACCGCGAACTCGACGCGCTTCCCGCCCGCTATCTCGACGTTGGTCTCGTACTGGCTTGGCGCGAGTATGTCGGAAAGAAGCTTCTCGAGCCGGACCTCTCCGTAAGTGCCGCGCTCCTTGACGTTTGTAAGCGCGTTTTTTAGGCTCTTGGCGTCCGCCGCGAGGCTCTTCATCTCGCCAAGGCCCTGCTGCACGCCGTCGAGCTGCTTGCCCACAAGCTCGAACGACTGCGCAAGCCTCGCCTCGAGGGTCTTTTGAAGCTTCTCGTCGACGACGCCCTGCATCTGCTCGAGGCGCTTCTCGTTGCTCTCCTGCAGCGACTTTATCTTCGCCTCAAGCGTCGCGCTTATCTTTTCGCCGCTTTCCGCGCCGCTTCGCTGTATCGCGAGGAGCCTTGAATCGAGCTGCTCGCCGAACTCGCGTATCTGCCTGTTCGATTCCTCGCGGCTTTGCTGCAGCGTCTTCATTGTCTGCTCCTGTATCGCGTGGAGCCTTGAATCGAGCTGCGACGAAAAATTGGAAAGCTGCTCGTTGGTCTCGACTCGGCTTTTTAATAGCGTCGCCTGCACGCTCTCCTGTATCATCCCGAAGCGCTGGAACTGCTCCGTCGCCCCGCTTGCGATCTGTTTCGACACGCTTTCGCCAAGTTTGTCGCCGAGACGCTCGACAAGCCTCGCGAGTTCGTTTGTTCCGGGCTTTTTTTTATTTTCGGCAATCAGGTAGATTACCGCCGCGAACAGCGCCGCGAACGCCGAAACGGCCGCTATGTTTATCATAAGCTGCGTATCCATTGGCAAGCCCCTTTAAATGAAGTTTGCCGGCAAATGATAACACGGGCGCCGTTTCATTTCAATTTAAGTTTGCTTAGACCGGACGCCGAAACCGCGAGGCATACGCCGCTTAGCGCATAAAAATCCCGCCGGTTTGTAAACGGCCGCCGCATATTCTATACTCTGCGCGTACCGATTACGCCAAGCCGAGGCCGCGATGCTTAAGTACAGGATATACAACTGCCACTGCGCCGTCACGCACGGCGGTATCGACGAAATGACGGCGCACGTTATGCGCTGCGTCGACGACGCGGTTATGCTCGGCATGAACATATTCGTTATGGCGAAGGACTGGCCCGTCCAGACGGCCGACGTCGTCCGCTTCAAATACTTCCCGCCGCTTACCGAGTACGCAGACGAATCGCTAACCAAAAGATACGCCACCGCCTACGCGCGGCTCGCAGCCTACGCGAAGCGCGCCGGCCTGGAGTTTTTTATTTCCACGACGGAATTTAACGTACCAAAACAGGCCTACATAAAATACCCGGACTGGGCGGGCGCGAGGCGCGAGTTGGGCTGGGAGCTTCTCCCCGGCGCTAACCCGTGCTTCACGCATCCGTACACGCGCGAACACTTTGCCGCAAAAATACGCGAGCTTTGCGAAATCGCGCCGGACGCGGCCGGGTTCGAGCTTTGGCTAGGCGAAAAACTGGATTCGCCGCTTTACTGCGCGTGCGAAAAATGCCGCGCTCTTCCCGCGGGCGAGCGGCTGCTTCAGGTGATTTTATGGCTTCGCGACGCGCTTAAAATCTACGGGCCGGGCAAAAAAATCATCGCGCGAAGCTACCTGTGCGCGGGACGCTGCTTCCGCGAACCCGAGGTTTTCGGACCCGTATTAGACAAGCTTCCCAGCGACATAATCTTCGCGCTCAAGGGGCAGTACGGCGATTTCATGTACCTTAACGACCCGCACCCGCTCGCGGGCAAGCTGCTTTGCGAAACGGTAATCGAATTCGACTTGGGCGGAGAGAAAAGGGGCTTCCACTACGGCTATTTTTCCGGGATCACCGGCTACTTGCAAATGCGGATGCGGCGCTATCTTAAAGCCGGGGCAAAGGGCTTCATGTTCAGGCATATCGACTGGCTCGGCGACGTAAACCGGGCGCAGGCCTTCGCCGCGGCAAAGCTTTGCGCCGAACCAAAAACGCGGGGCGAAAATCACGAGGCAAATTACCTGGCCTCGCGTTTCGGAAAAGACGCGGCGGCCGCGCTCTGCGGCCTGATGCGCACCGGCGCGCAAATTTGCGAGACGGACCTCCACATAATCGGCTGCGGCGCGTTCAGCTGCCTCGGGACGTTTCCCGAATCGATGACGCGCTTTAAGTACAACGTCTTCGACCACAGCGCGCGCATGAAAAAAGGCGCCCTGGAGCGCCTGATGAAAAACGCGGGCGACCCGTCGGAGGCGCTCGCGGAAAAGGACCTTGCGCGCTCGTTGGCGCTGAAGTTCGAGGCGGAGCTTGAAAAAGCAAGAAACCTACTTCCCGAAAAAACCTACGGGGGGTTAAAGCTCAGCGCGGAGGCGATGAAGCTTTTGTGCGAGCCGCACAGGCTGCTCACCGAACTGTTTTTCGCCTTTCTCAGGTACGAACGTTCGGTTTACAGCGACGGGCGGCTTAGCGCCGCGCACTCCCTTGCGGATATAATCAGGCGGGCGCGCGAATGGTCGAAGCGGCGCGGGGAGGCGCTCGGCCAAATTGATCTGCCGCTGCTTCGAAAGCTGCAGGGCATCGACTTCGCCGTGCGCGCTCAGCTCGACGCCGAAAACCCGCGGATCGAGTACGAGCAGGTGACCGCGCTGTGCGAAAGGGTCGAAAACGCGCTCGATAAAAACTGGGAGTATTTTAACTGGAACATCGTCATATAATGGGCGCGGGCCCGCGTTAATCAAGGCTAAAAACGCTTGGACAAGAGGCGCATTTGAACAAAAAACGCGAAAACAATAAGACATCATTTATTAGGCGAGTCATATTCGCGCTTACTTTCGCCGCGTTGATCGCATCCGCGGCTTCGTGCGCGGCTCCGGCCAGGCCGATTCCCGTCGAACCGACGCTTACGCCGTCGTCAACGCCCGGGCCGTCGATTGAACCGATCCAAACGCCCGAGCCGACGCCGGAATCGACAACGACGCCCGAACCAACGCCGAACCCAACGCCCGAACCTACGCCTACGCCGACGCTTGAGCCGCCGCCGACCCCGACGCTTGAGCCGACGCCGGAACCAACCCCGACGCTTGAGCCGCCGCCCGAACCTACGCCGACCCCGACGCTTGAACCAACGCCGACGCCCGAACCTACGCCGACGCTTGAGCCGACGACCGAACCGACGCCCGAAACCGAACCGGGGCCTTCCGTCCGGGTCGAAATCGTTTATCCGGATAACATGGCTTTTCCAGCCATATACCTGCCGGAAATTATTTTTGAAGACGAAGCGAACGTATATTTATTTTCATACCCGATGTCGGAAATAATCGAAGTCCTTTTCGAGGACGGCTTGAAAGTCACGGTCAAGGAGGCGCTCGAACAAGAATTGATCAGCATCGGGGACTTGATCCTTAACGGCTTGCAAGTGACCGTGCAGCCGAAGGAATGATTTTACGGCGATATCAGGTAACTATGTTTTTACGTTTACCAAGCGCCGGTTTGCCGATCGCTTAATTGATTCACAACCAAAGGACGGTTGATATGCCCGAGGAGCCAAACGGATTATCGCACCCGCTTTTTCCGACGCCCGAACCTTATGCGCCGCCGCCCGGCGATGGACCGTCGGTCCGCTTCGAAGTCGGCTATCCCGACGACTGGGACGGAGTCAGGCTG
>WREB01000006.1 GCA_009779525.1 Defluviitaleaceae bacterium | reverse complement strand
TTGCATCATTAGATAGTAGCGGCCCTCGAGCTTATAGGCCTTGCTCACCCCGCAGAAAATCCCGCTAAGCCTCGAGGCGGCTTCCGCCATCGCGTCGAGCGTATCGAACGAAAAAACCGATATACTGTCCTCGTCGGGGGATTCGTCCGGCGGTTCGATGATCTCGGCCTTCTTAAACTTGAGCGCGGTCCGAGCCAACGGGAACAGGCTCAGTTTTTTTTCGATCTCGGCGGCGTCGGTCAGCTTCGTGACCATCACCATCACGCCCTCCTCGCCGAGCGGAACCGCTTCCATCATAAGAGGTATGTTGGCGGTTTCAAACTCGCATTCGGACATCGCCTGCTGCATCATTTCCTGGAAAAGCAGCTGCGCCTTGTCCGATCCGTACGAAAGCTCGTTGAGCTTGATGTTTCGTTCGGCGAGATCTTCGTTGGTCAGGATAAATTTTATCTGGGTTTCGCTTATCTTTTCGATGCGCATCGGCCAGCCCTTTCGCGTTCGGCGGAAATTATCCGCGGAGGCTTCGCTTTGGCCGTCAGTATAAATAAACCCGCGGCCAATGTAAAGGAACACAGGACGGGAAACTCCCGCAAAAAGAACCTCCCCGCGCGCCGGCGCTTCCTTCGTTTTGCGCATAATCTTTAAATTGACACATTTCGGGAAGCATACTACAATCAAACTGCATATTTGCATTCGAAACGGCAAACGCATGCTCGGAGGTGGCGGATCATTGAAGAACGAAATGATTGACGGCGACAAAGATGCATCGGAAAACAAGGTAAATACGGGAAGGCCCGAAATATATAACGACGAGATGGCGCGAAACGCCGCAAAAAGTCTGTTCGACGACGACGAGGGCGAAAAGGATTCCGCGCCCGACAAGCCGCAGCCGCCGAAGCCGCGTTCGCTCGTTTACGACGATCCGCTTCCCGACGAAGAGGACGAAGACGAAGACATATCGATTTTCAAGCGCAAAGAAAAAAAGCCGGACGAATCGGCGAAGCACGCTGCAGGCGAAGTGTCGCCGGCAAGGCGCGAAGGCCCCGGCGGAATTTCCAAGGCAAGCGGCGAAGAAGAAATGACCGACGACGATTACAATTCATTCCGCCCGAGGGGAAGGGACCGAAACAAGGAGTCCTGGGCCTACTCGGGCGATTCTACTGCGCCGGGCAGGAAGGATGCTTCCGGCGGCGCGGCGGGAAATCCGCGCGACAGGCTGTATGCCGACGATTCCGGCGATCCTCCCGTTTCGGGGCGAAGCAGGAGGCCGCAGAGCATGTATTCGGACGGAGACCGCGTCGAACCTTCCGCAAGGCCTCCCCGATCAAGCGAACCGGGCGGTCCGGGCCGGGCGGGCGACGCGCCCCGCGGCGAACGGCCCTATCCGGGCGGCGGATCGTACGCATCCTCGGGACGGCCTTCGGGCGAGCCCCACAGGGGCGAGGGAGCGGCTTCGCGCGCCGGCGCCGGCCGAGGCCCCGGACCGGGCGGGCCGAGACAAGGCCAAGACCCGTCGGCGCGCCCAAAAGGACCGCGCGGCATGTTTTCGCGCGGCGAAGGCCCGGACCAAAACCCGTACCCGCAACGCCAGCAAAAGCAGCGGTACGGCGGGCCGGACCCGTCTGGAAGGGGCGGCCCCGATAAGGACGGCTCCTACGATTCGATCGAACCGATGACATTAATACGCGGAATCGCGGCTATCGCGGGCTTCGTGTTCCTGATAATCCTTGTCGTGCTTATCGTCAACAACAGCCTGCTTCGCGGCAGGCTTAAGGAAGCGCAGGAAGCGCTCGATTCGTCTCCGCAAAACGGCGGCGACTATACGCAGCTTAAGATCGACTATGAAAACCTTGAGACGGACTACCAGATCGCGATGGACGAGATCGAGAGCCTGAAGCGGAGGCTCGACAATTACGGAAGCAGCAGTTGGGACGGGACGCAGTCGTCCTCTGGCGACGCGGATTCCGACGACGATCCGATCGTAAGGCCGCCGAGCGGCGGGACCGAAACGCCCGACCCGACGCCTTCGCAAAACCGGACGCACACGGTGGTTAGCGGCGACAACCTTTCGAAGATAGCCGCGCGCTATTACGGGACCTCGACTCCCGAAAACATAAAGAAGATCGCGGACGCAAACCAAATAGCCGACGCCAGCAAGATCAACGTGGGCCAGGTGCTGGTAATCCCTTAAGAGGTTTGGCATGTCGGAGCGAAACGGAAGGATTTTCTATGGACCTTGATTCGTTGTCACTGAACGAGCTGCGCGAAATGGCGCGCCCGCTTGAAATCAAAAACATAGCGAAGCGCCGCAAGTCAGACTTGATAGAGCAGATCAACCTTAAGAAACGCGCCGAAACGCCCGCAACGGAAAGCCCTCCGCCCCAAACCCAAAAACCCGCGATCATACAACAACCCAAGGAACCGCCGGCGCAGCCAACCGCCCCGCAGCGGGCGGCCGCGCCCGCCCTCGACCAGGGCCCCGCGGCCGAGGGAATCCTGGAGGTCTTGCCCGACGGCTACGGATTCCTCAGGACGGACAACTTTTTACCGGGCACCGGCGACATCTACATTTCGCCCTCGCAGATCCGCAGATTTAACCTGAAGACCGGCGACCTCGTCAACGGCACCACCCGCGTCGCCAAGGAAGGCGAAAAATTCAACGCGATACTTTTTGTGAAAAGCGTCAACGGCGACCCGCCGGACCAGGCGTCGAAGCGGACCGCGTTCGAAAATCTGACCCCGATCTTCCCGACCGAGCGAATCCATCTGGAAACCACAAGAAGCGAGCTTTCGACGAGGCTGATCGACCTGCTCGCTCCGATTGGCTTCGGCCAGCGCGGAATGATCGTCTCGCCGCCGAAGGCAGGCAAGACCGTATTGCTCAAGCACATCGCGAACGCCATAACCCGCAATCACCCGCACGTCCATTTGATCGTGCTTTTGATAGACGAGCGCCCGGAGGAAGTCACCGACATGCAACGCTCTATCAAGGGCGAATTTTGCAACGTCGTTTACTCGACTTTCGACGAGCAGCCAGAGCATCACAAGCGGGTCGCGGAAATGGTGCTCGAGCGGGCCAAGCGGCTCGTCGAGCAGGGCAAGGACTTAGTCATCCTGCTCGACTCGATAACCAGGCTTTCGCGCGCCTACAACTTAACGATCCCGGCCGGGGGCCGCACGCTTTCCGGCGGGCTCGACCCCGCGGCGCTTTACATGCCGAAGAAGTTTTTCGGCGCCGCGCGAAACGTCGAGGAGGGCGGTTCGCTTACGATACTCGCGACCGCGCTTATCGATACCGGAAGCAAGATGGACGACGTTATCTTCGAGGAGTTCAAGGGAACCGGCAACATGGAGCTCGTGCTCGACCGGAGGATGTCGGAAAAAAGGGTCTTCCCAGCCATCGACATCGTGAAGTCGGGAACGCGCAGGGAGGAAATGCTACTCACCCCGCGCGAGCTCCACGCCACTTACACGATACGCGAGCTTTCGGGCAGGATTTCCGCGCAGGAGCTGACCGAGCAGGTGACCGAAATACTTTCCAAATCCACCGACAACCGAGAATTCGTATCAAGCATCGCGAGCCTCGAAGTTGCGCGGGGCGATTCCAGGGACAAGTACGGCAGGTATTAATATTTCCTTTCGCAAATAAAACAGGCTTAAACATAATTTTGTTACCACATTACGGCGAACATTTGTTTATTTGTTGCGTTTCGCCTTTTTTTTTGTTCTATTTACCTGCGGCGGTCGTCCGCTAAAAAATATTTCGGGAGGCAGGCATGGCGGAAGTAAAGAAGGTCAAGGTTTGCAAGAAATGCTCGGGCTTCGACGTGACGGAGCTCAAGGGCAAGGTGAAATCGAAGGTCCACACCACCGGCTGCATCGGGAAATGCCTCGGAGGCAACCCCGACCTGCAGGGCAAAGTCTTCGGGTTTTTAAACGGCGAATTCACCGTTTGCGACACGAAGGAGGAGTTCTTCAAAAAAATCGAGGCGCTGGCCTGATAGGGCCGAAAATAAACGGGCCTAACCGGGCCCGTTTTATTTTAAGGGGATCGAACGATGAAAAAGGAATTGGAATTTAACGTCCCGTTCAGCGGTTTCGCCGGGACCACTTTCTTAAACTGCTTCGCGTCCGTCTGCGCGTTCTTCGAGAAGCTCCCGGCCGAACAGGAAAAATATTTTTTCCTTTTCGGCGCGATGTGCGGGCATTCGTCGCTGCGCTTCAGGTACGACGGGGCGCCCACGGAAATGGAGAAGCTGATTAGCGTCAGGGATTTCTACGACTGCGGCGGCGACTACGCGATGGAATTTTTGTTCGGCTTCGCCGGCTACGATTACGGCCAAATGGTCAATCCCGCGGATTTTAAAGAAGAGATAATATCTTCGATCGACGCGGGCAAGCCGGTAATAGTCGGGACGAAGGGCGCGGCCGACCAGTACCGCGTGATAACCGGCTACGACGGCGACGGCTTGATTAGCCCCGGCTACGCCAACGCGCAGCGCCCGCCCGAAGCGCCGCCGAAATACGAGGACATCGAGGTCCTTTACGTTTTCGGGCAAAAAAATACGCCCAAATTCGGGTTCGTCGACGGCTTGAAACGGATCGCGCATGTGATGGAGCGAAACATCGGCGAAAACACCTGGGGCACCTACCTGGAAAAATTTAGGTCGTACCCCGAAACGCCCGACAGTTTCATCCGAATTGGCGCGGACGAAAAAAAGGCGCGGATCGCACGCCTTCAAAAGTCGATGTGGGACGTTATGAATACGCACAACTTCAGCGAAGTCTTCAGGAACTGTCTTCACGACGACCTAAAAAACCCCGCGCTCGACGAACTCCGGCACGAAATCGGCGGTCCGCGCTACGGCTACACCCACGACTTGTCGGCGGCGCTAATCACGCTCGCCGACCAGGCGGACTGGTCGCATTACTACGCGCACTACTACGGCGAAATGATCGAGCTCACGCTCAGGCAAATCGCGGAAAACGACTTGCGCGTGCATGAAGCTATCAAAAAGATGATTGAAATCCTAAATTGATTTCGCCTGACGCAAAAGCAAATGTTTTCCGGGGGCCCGCGCTTGCGGGCCCTATCTCATCAGGTCTATCTCGTACCCGAGGTACCGCTTCGCCTCGCCCAAGACGTTTCCCCAATGGCCGTGCATACCAGCTACATGGTGGATGTACGGACCGTACATTATTTTTTTCTCCCATTCGGGCCAGTCGCCGACTTTAAACCAGCAGTAAGTGCCGTTTGTCGGCGGGCCCTCGACCGCTTCGCCCTCCCCGGCTAAAAGCGAATAATTTCCGTTTAGCTCGTCGAGGCGGGCTATCGTCATCTTGCCGCGCGCCAGTTCCCACTGGCCGTGGTTGTCGGTGCGAGTCGCGCGCGCGTCGGTACGCGCCGCCCCGACTGGAAACGGACCGCAGTGCCAAAGCAGTTCCGCGTTGTCGTCGTCGGGATGCCTCACCGTCAGGTCCGCGCAGAAGGGGCGCCCTTCGCCGCGCGACGCCGCCTGAAGCATCGCCATAGAAACGGCGCCGAGCACGTCGGTCTCGCAGCCGATCGGAAGCCCGCGGTTGCAAATGTCGCCGAACGCGGCGCAAGGCACGATCCCCATCGTCCCGGGGAACGCGGTCCAGCATTCGCCGCCTATCGCGTCCAGGTTATGCTTTTTTGCGAAATCAAAAATTACCAGGCGAAGCGCCGCGTGTTTTTTTACGATTTCCGGATTGGCGCCGCCGATGTCCGCCTGTCCCCTAAGCTCCTCGACGACGTCCCCAACGTCGCCTGCGTGTTTCCCGAGTTTTTCCGCGACCGCCGCGACGACGTCGTTGATGCCTATCGGGACGATTTCGATCCCGAATTTTTCAAGCAGCTCCGCTTCGTTGTACATGACGCATAAAAAAGGCTTGGGCCTCGAACCGAGCGAGCCGACGCGCATTCCCTTAGTCTTGTTGGCGACGGTCGCGGCGCGTTGGAACAAGTCGAAACCCTCGGCGAAAATTTTTGATTCGACGGCGCTATTTTCGATGTAGGTGAACGGGACTCCGTACCGCTGCAGCGCCTTCGAGCTCGGAAATAGCCCGCACTGCGTATCGGTTTGGCGAATCCTCGCGCCGTCGCCTGGCGGAGCGGCGTCGCGCGGCCCGTAAAGCAAAAACGGGACGCCCATTTTTTTGCCGAGCATCGCGACTACTTCCTCGGTCCCGTAGTTGCAATGCGGCATGAACAGCGCGTTGACGCCTTTCGAAATAAAATGCCCGGCGACTTTCGATACGTCGCCAGTATCGATCAGAAGCCCCTCTTCGTTAAGCCAGTCGATGTCCGCGATTTCGACTCCCGGTAGGGCGAGTCCGCCGATCCGCTTTCTTATTTCGCGCTTGTTTTTTAACGCGTGCTCCGGGTCGTACATAAGCCTTCGCGTCGGAGCGAACCCGATTGTAAGCTTGTAGTCGTCGTACATTTCCGCCTCCTCAATTTTTTTTTGATAAGTCCGCAACGCTCTTCGTTCGTCGCCAAAACCGAACGGAAGCGCACGCAATTAGATAATTTTTTTGCATTCAAGTTTATTAATCATTTTAACCTCCATTCGGCACTTGCGCCAGCGCGCCGTATGGCGGCTGTGGTATAATCGGACGGTTGGGAGGCGAAGACGATTCCGTCAGCGAACACCGGGGAGATCCTTGACGAGGCGAGGCTGCGAAAGACTTGCGTCGCCGCGTTTAACGCGTGGAACTACGAATCAATAAAATCGGTCGTTTCGGCCGGCGAAAGATGCGGGAGGCCCGTGATCGTCATGCTCTACCCGGGTACTTCCGCGCACATACCGCTGACGACGTTCGCGGAAATAACCCGCGACCTCGCAAAAAAATCGTCGCGGCCCGTTTGCCTTCACCTCGACCACTGCGGCGACTACGATTTTTTATTGGCCGCGATGGAAGCCGGCTTCGATTCGGTCCTTGCCGACGCGTCGCGCCTTCCGTTCGCCGAAAACGCCGCCTTCGTAAAGAGGGTCGTCCAGGCGGCGAAAAACTACGGCGCGAGCGTCGAGGCGGAGCTCGGATACGTCGGCTCCGCGGGGATCCTTTCGGACTACGCGGACGAAAGCAAATATACCGAGCCCTCCGACGTTGAATCATTCGCACGGGAGACCGGGGCTTCCTGCGTCGCCGTCGCGATCGGCAACGCGCACGGCAACTACGTCGAGGCGCCGAAGCTCGACATAAAACGCCTGACTATATTAAGCGAGGCGGCGGGCGTCCCGCTCGTGCTCCACGGCGGCTCGGGAATCCCCGACGACCAATTGGAGGAAGCCGTGAAAAACGGAATATCCAAGACAAATTTCGGGACGGATTTATTCAACGCCTCTTATGCCGCTATGACGCGCTACTCAGGTTCGGGCGGAACGAGGCTTATGGAAATGCTGCAGGCGGGAGTAGACGGCGGAGCTTCGTTCGCCGAGGGGCGCATACGGCTTTGCGCCGGCGATTTTTAATGGACGTAGCCGGGATAGGGACTCCGTATCTGGACCAGCTCCTTTCGATCGAGACGCTTCCCGTGACCGACCATGGGGCGAGGACCCTCGATTCGAGCTGGCAGTACGGGGGCAAGGTGCCGACCGCGCTTGTCGCCCTCGCGAGGCTCGGCTTCACGGCGGCGATGCACGCGAACGTCGGGGGCGCGGCGGGCCGCTGCATAAAAAAGGATTTCGAGAGGCACGGCGTCGACTGCCGCAACTTAAGGGACGTGCCCGGGACCCATTCGATCACGGTCGTGTGCCTCGCGGAAAAAAGCACGGGAGGCAGGAGCTTCATCGGCGTTCCAAGCCCATGCCCGACCCCCAACGTAAAAGCGTCGGAGCTTGACCGCGAGTCGCTACTTGCGGCCAAATGGCTTTTGATCTCCGATTTAGAGGAAGCCTCCGCGCTCGCGGCGCGCTGGTTTAAGGAGGCGGGCAAGCCCGTCGCAATCGACGGAGACTCGTTGGATCAAAAATCGTCGGAACGTTTTTCTTTGGTCGACCATCTGTTGATTTCGGAAAACACCTACGCGGCGTTTTTCGGCGGGGGGGGCGATTTTGAAAAAAACCTGCGCGAACTAAGAAAGCTGCAGCGAAGCGACGCGGCCGTAGCCGCGGTGACGCTCGGCGCGGGCGGCGTCGCCGGGATCGACGAAGGCGGAAACTATTTCCGCTACCCGGCGCATAAGGTCGACGTCGTGGACACTACGGGCGCGGGCGACGTGTTTCACGGGGCGTACATAGCCGGAAAACTCGAGGGGATGGGCGCCGCGGAAGCGTGCGCGTTCGCCCAGGCGGTTTCGGCGGTCAAGTGCACGAAGCTCGGAGGCCGCGCGGGCATACCGGACCGCGCGCAGGTTCGCGAGTTCATCGAAACCGGATTTTACGGCTTCCCCGAGCTTGAGGAGCGCGCCGCGTACTACAGGGAGCCTCCGTACGACAGGCTGCTTTAGCAAAGCGCGCCGCAAAATCCGAAAAAAAATTTTTCCGAGGCGGGCCATGATTTTTCATCAAACAAACTTTTGATTGTTTTGGAAGTATTTGCGCGAAAACGGAATCAGCGAAAAAACCACAGATATTTATAAAACAATAAAAAATGGGGAGCTAGTTTATGAAAATCAAAAGTTTGGGCATTAAGGTATCGCTCATCGTCACGCTGATGATCGCGGTCATCATCACGATAATCGTTTTCATCGTTTCGGTGCAAAGCGATTCCCTGATTAAAGAAATCGTAGCGAAAGAGGCGAAGGCTGGCAACCAGTCTTTTAACAAGGAATTGGATATTCTCAAGGGCGAAGCCCTAACGAGCGCCGAAATCATCGCGCGCTCTCCCAATGTCGTTTCCGCGGTTATGGATAAAGATTATGTAAAGCTTCGGGCCGCCCTTTTTGAATTGGCCGGGAACCTGGACCTCATTACGGTATGCGACGCGAGCGGGGCGGTTATCGCGAGGATGCACGACGAATTGAAGGACGACTCCGTCTTAAACCAAAGGGCGCTGACGGCCGCGCTCAACACCGGCGTCGGGATAAGCACGATCGAAAAAGGCACCGTCGTCGGGCTGTCCACGCGCGGCAGCTTCGTGATAGTGGACGATCGCGGCAACGTTCTCGGGGCGCTCACATGCGGCCACGATCTGTCGCTTCCCAAGTATGTGGACGAAGTCAAGGACTTGACCAGCTGCGAGGCGACCATTTTCGACGGCGATACGCGCCTCATGTCCACGCTATTCGACGACAAGGGCGTCCGGGTCGTCGGCACGAAGGCCGGCGACGCGGTCATAGACATCGTCATGCGGCAGCGAAACGAATATTCATCGCAGGTTAAGCTGTTCGGGCATGAATACTACGCGCATTATTCGCCTTTAATCATCGACGGAAACGTTATCGGGATGCTTTTTTCCGGCGTAAGCATCGAATCCGCGCTGGCAAAACAAAAAACGATGATGAACATGGTGCTTTTAGTTGGAATTGTCTGCGGGATCCTTTGCGTCATATCGGTTTTCGTTTTCAATACCTATTCGGTGAACAAGCCGTTGAAACGCCTGAAGAATCTTGTCGCCGACGTCGTCCGCGGCAATCTGAACATAAATGTGGACAAGGCGAACATACCGAAGGATGAAATAGGCGACCTGACCCTCGACGTTTATTCGCTTATCGACGTTATCAAGCAAATAATCAGCGACCTGATAAATTTGTCAAACGAAATGAACGTGGAGGGCGACATCGAATGCAGGATCGACACGAGCAAATACGACGGCTCCTACAGAGAAATGTCGGACAACATAAACCAGTTGGTCGACGCGTTTATCGACGACGTCATGACGGTGCTGAACGCCTTGACGGAAATAGGCGGCGGCAACTTCAACATCGACATTAAAAAACTGCCCGGTAAAAAAATAATCCTTAACACGCGGTTTGACGAGCTTTTAGCGACCCTCAACGGCATTCACGCCGACATGATCAATCTCGTGAAGTCGGCGGCCGAGGGTAAGCTTGGCGTCAGGATTGATTCGGACAGGTTTAACGGCGGTTGGGCCGTTCTGATAACTAACTTGAATAAATTAATGGAAGCGATAGTTTCGCCCATCGAGGAAGTGAACGGCGTCATGGCGAATGTCGCATCCGGCAATTTCGACAGAAAGATACAGGGGGACTACAGGGGCGATTTCCTGACGATAAAAAATTCCGTAAACGATACGATCGTCAACGTCGCTTCATACATAGACGAAATATCGGAAGTGCTAGGCGGGCTGGCCGACAACGACTTGAACCAGGAAATAAGCCGCGAGTACGTGGGGGCGTTCGTAAGCATTAAAAACGCGTTGCAAAGCATCATATCCAACTTCAACAACGTGATTTCAGGCATCGCATCCGCGACGGACCAAGTGGCTTCCGGCGCGAAGATGATTTCCGAAAGCAGCATGAGCCTTGCGACCGGCGCGACGGAACAGGCGGCTTCCGTGGAGGAGCTTAGCGCGACGATCCAGACGATCAACGAAAACACCGCGCAAAACGCGGGCAGCGCGAAGGAAGCCAACAGGCTTTCCGCCAGCCTGAAAGTTTACGCGGAAAAAGGCAACGACGACATGAACCACATGCTTGAGTCCATGAACGGCATCAAGGACTCGTCGAATGAAATCTCAAAGATAATCAAGGTTATCAACGACATAGCGTTCCAGACGAACCTTCTGGCTCTTAACGCCGCCGTCGAAGCGGCGCGCGCCGGCGTGCACGGCAAGGGGTTCGCGGTCGTCGCCGAGGAAGTGAGGAGTTTAGCTAGCAAAACCCAGGTTTCCGCGAGGGAGACCGAAGAACTGATCGAGGAATCGAAAAACAGGGTGAACGACGGGACGGGCGTCGCCAACGAAACCAACGAGGCGCTTAAATCCATCGTAAGCGAGGCGGCGAAGGCGGCGGAGCTTATCGCGGAAATTTCGAAGGCGTCCGAGGAGCAGGCGAACACGATCAACCAAGTCATGATCGGCCTTAACCAAATAACCGACGTCGTGCAGAACAATTCCGCGATAGCGGAGGAATCCGCGTCGGCTTCGCAGGAACTCGCGAGCCAATCCGACGTGCTTAAAAACATGATAAACGTGTTTAACATGAGGCGGGGAAGATAAAAATCTAAGGGATTTATTAAAAAGCGGCTGATAGATTTTGGGATCGGGTATAGCGTCGAAGGTTAACCGCGCGCCCCAATGTCCCCGATGATCCGGTCGAAGACCGAGTCGCGGCCGTATGAGACGTCGTAGACGGCAAAGCCGAATTTATCGAAAGAAGCGGCCATTTGTCCGCTTGATTCGAGCACGTCGTTCGCGATTTCCAGACGGCCCGGCTCGTCGAAGCCGTGCGTCCAGTCGTTTTCGGTATCGTATTTCAAAAAATCCGCGGCGAGTTCGACCGCGGATTTTTTTAGCTGCACGAGCCCGATCAAAATGAACTCCTCCTTCATTTCCGCGATCCCGTACGATTTTAATATGGAGGATACCGTCTCGAAATCGAAGTAGCCGCCTTCCAATACAAACATATTACCCCGCGCTTCACCGTGGCTGTACGGCAAAAGACCCCTGCCGTCGGGCGAATTATACGTCCCGAGAAAATGGCCGACGAACGGCGCGATGTTTTTAGTCGTAAGCTCCCTGTCCCAGGCGAGCCGTATGCCGAGATTCGGATACGCCTGCCCGAAAACCGCGGCGAGCTTGTCTGTGCCGATCACAAAATGGCCGAACTCTTCGTTCATTCGGCTTGCGAGCGTCGACTTGCCGCACCTGGACGGGCCGGCGATTATTATGTTTTTCATCGGCAAATATTAACCGCTTCACCTATATTTTTATGTCGACCTTGCCGCCTTCGCCGACCGCCATATCGTTCATCATTTCGACGAGCATCTCTCCGGTTTGCTCGGTCAGCTCGATCGCCTTCTTCATCATTCCGATTCCCACGCCCTGCATCAGCTTCATTTCCGCAAGCTCCATCGAAACCGCGGGTATGTCCATGTCTGCCTCCTATTAATAACGCCGGAAAAATGTGTTAGAATGAGGTCGGCGCCTTTAACCTTCCGTTAGGGTTATCGTCATAATTCATTAATTTTATTATCGCAACGGAGCATCCGCCATGAAACGCATACATCAAAAGCTATTTATAATTATATTGTTCGCCGCGGCGACTGTTTTGATTTTTGCCAACAGGGCCCCGCGCCGCGAGGCTTCGGACGCGGACGCGCCGGCGGCGTTCGGCCAATCGCCGACGGCCTACTCCCCGGGCGAACCAAGCTTCACGCCGAAAGCGACGGCCGCGCCGGTTATGGAGCCGACCCCCGCCATGCAAAAAGCGACGCCGACTTTCGCGCCGAACCCGACTCCCGAACCGGAGCCGGAAATTCCGCAAATAACGGCGTGGCCGACGCGGCTTATAATCGAAGCGCTAGGCGTCGAAGCGGAAATCATCGGAACGGGCTACGACGCGGAAAACGATTCGATGGTTATATACGATTCGGCGCACATCGTTTCGTGGTACACGGAATCTGCGATCCCGGGCAACGACGGCAACTCGTTTTTCGGGGGGCACAATAAGTGGAGGGGGGAGGAAGGGAAGTTTTTGCGCCTCGACGCGCTTTCGGTGGGCGACGCGATGGAAGTTTATTACGACGACGGGACCGCGCTGACGTTTTACTGCGAGAGCGTTTTCGTGTACGCGCTCGCGACGGCCCCCGCGGATTTGATAATGCGTCCGGGAGGCGAAGCGAGAGTCACGCTCATTACCTGCAAGGATCCGTTCAACCACGCGATCGGCACGAGCGACTACAGGATCGTCGCCGTCTTTAAGGAATCGGGCGTTTTTGAAATTCCGGACCCGCCCCTTTCGCCGTTCCCTACCGTTTCCGGCTGAACGCGAAAGGCATTCCCGCAAGAATGGCGAAAACGGTCCCGGCCGCGAGCATCGCGGTTATTTTTTTGCCGGAAGCGTCTTGCATTGCGTCAAGATAATAATGGGGGGGCGCGATTAACCTTGCGAAACCCGCTTGCGCGAACACCTCGCGTATGTCGAAGAAGGCGCCGCATAGCAGCGCGGATGAAACGAACGCGAACGTTATCAGCGCCGGGTATGCGCTTGCGCGAAGCAGCCGCGACAGGAGCGTCGCGAGGCACGCGAGCGCGAAGGCGTACGTCAAAAGCACCGACGCGCCGTACGCGTCGAAGGGCGCGGCGCCTGGAAATAATAAATCGCCGATAAACGAGGCGAATCCCATGTACGCGGAAGTAAGTAAAAAAGCGACTGCCGCGCCTGAAAAAACGAACGCGCCGAGGCCGCGCCCCGAGGATTTTAACCGCTTTGCAGAAGCGACCGAAGCATCTTCGGCAAATCCGTAAGCCAAAAAAAGCGCTAGCAGCCAACCGAACAAACCGACCAGCCCGCGAAACATCCTGCCGTACGGCGCGGTTTCGGGCGCGTCAAACGTCCCGCCCGACTCAAGCAGGATCATTTCCATAAGCGCGCCGCCCTCGAGGTAGCCGTCCGCGATTTTTTGTATTTCCTCCGAAAGCCCGGTCGCTTCCGGCGCGTGGGGGCGAAGCGTCTCGCTTCCAAGCAAGCCGGCGAAGTTTTCAAGATAAGCCGCCGCGACAAGCAGGCTCGAAAATTTGTCAGCGGTCGAGTACGGCGAACTATAGAGCGCGATCGACTTATCAAACCCCAGCTCCTCGGTTTTTTCGCCGAACGCATAGGCGCAGTCGAGCCTCCGCGAAACCACGTCCAGCTTCATCTGCTCCTCGTCTTCGCAAATGACTGTTTCAAAAAGTCCGCTCCCGTACCGCTCGAGGCTCGAGACCGTCCTTTGCGCGACGGCGCAATTCGTTGAATTGACCGGCAAAAAAACGCCGATACGCGCGAGCGCGCCCTCGGTCCGGTTGAAAATAAAGCCGGGAGCGACCGCGAGCGCCGCAAGCAGCGCGAAAGCGGCGAAAAACGAAGGCTTTGCCACGAGTTTAAGCCGCGCGAGGCAAACGTGTGCGTAAAATCTCGGCAATGCAGGCCACCCAATAAAATATTATTCCGAAGCAGACTAAAACAAACGCGCCGGCGGCGCCGCCTTCCACCGTCCAATAATTTAACGAAACGTACCTCATAAAATGCGTTCCCGCGGGCAGGTAGGCAAGCGGAACGGCGCCGCCAGCGAAAACAAGCATCGCGAGCGCCGCGCACAAAATAAAAAGGCCGCAAGCCGCCTCGCCGCGAAAAAGCGACGACGAAGCGATCCCGAACGCGCCTGCGCAAAACGCGAGCGCGAGCAAGCGCGCAAGCAGCCGGCCGGCTTCGTAATCCGTAAAAATCGAAACCGCCGCGAAGACGGCGAAAACGATTGCCGAAAAAATTAAAAACGCGCCGGCGAGCCTCGCCGCGTTAATAAAAAAAATGCCGCGACCCGCCCGGCGGAACTGCGCGTAAGCCGCGCTTCCGTAACCCCGGAGCGCCGGCAGAAAAACAATCAGGCAGGCGAGCAGCAAAAAAACCGCGAAGTTTTTGCCGAAAAAAACCGCGGGCTCGATTTCCGAGGTAAGCTTTAGTTCTTCGGCCGAAAAAAAATACTCATACTCGAGCAGCCTTCTCACGTACGCGACGTTTATCGGGAGCACTATGTAGTCGTTTATATACCGGTTGTCGAACCCGAGAAGCCTCGCGCAATCGATCGTCGCGTATATTCCGGCCTGCGAGCTTGAAAGGAACGCGACGCCCGCGGCGGCGAGAGTTTTGGTCAGGAATAACTGCAGCGGGAAGCCGCGGTTACCGTAAAGCGCAAACGGCGTGTTGTCTCCGGTCATTATGTCTAAAGCGAACGAATCCGGGAGGACGACGTAGGCCGGGATCGCGCCGCTTCGAAGCATCTCCTCCGCCTCGACCCAATCCATGTACGTTAGGTCCGCGACGCTGTCGAAAAAATCGAAGACATACCTGACTTCGGCCGAATCGCCCTCGTCGACGATTCCGATGGTAAACGGTTCGAAGAAGCTCCCGCGGTTCGCAAGGTGGCGCGCCCCGACGTAAAGCACTGCGGCCGCCGCCGCAAAAAACGCCACAAAGAAGCAAAACCGCTTGTAAAGGGCCAGATATTTTTTAACCTCAAGCCATGCGGCGTTAAGGAAAAAAACCGATCCGCGCGAAAATCTTGCCGCGCCCGGACCGCTCAACTCCCGCATACCGCGTGGGTAAGCGCTTCCGCGAAGCCGTCTCCGGCGCCTAAGTTTTGCGGCGTTCCCTCGTAGACGAAGCTTCCGCCCCTAAGCACGTAGATCCTGTCGCAGCGCCGCAACTCGTCGGGCTGGTGCGAGGTAAACACCACGCAGCCGCCCCGCTTCTTAAATTCGGCCATCGTTTTAAGCAGGCCGTCGCGAAACCCGATGTCAAGCCCCGCCGACGGTTCGTCCATGATAAGGTAGCGCGGGTCGTGCGCGAGCGAAACGGCGATGGACAGGCGCTTCTTCATCCCGCCCGATAGCTTGTGCGTCTTTTTTTTAAGGAAATCGCGCATTTCGGATTCGTCTCCTTCCGGGAACAAAAACGGCAGCGCGTCCTTCCAGTTCGCGCCGTACGCGGAAGTCCAAAGCTTCATGTTGTCAAGCGCGCTTAAATTGGCGAAAAGCGTGTTCTCCTGCGGGACGAAGCCGGTGAGTTTCGCCAGGGTTCGCGGGTTTTTTTGCACGTCGAACCCCTCGAGCGTAACACTTCCCGAATCGGGGCCAAGCGCACCGGTTAAAATAGAAAGGAGCGTCGATTTGCCCGACCCGTTTTCGCCGTCGATCCCGACCATTTCGCCGCCTAACGCGTTAAGGTATAAATTCTTTAAAACGGGGCGCTTGAATTTTTTCGTCACGGCTTCAGCTAAAAGCATATCAACCCCCTTCCAGCGTCCTGAAGATCCTTTTGTATTTGATGATCGCGTACATCGCTACGGATTGGACCGGCGCCATCACGCAGCTTTGCGCGACGCGCGTCGGCAGTAGTCCCAAAAAAGGCGCGCCGCTAAGCGCGCTGATCCAGCAGGTGTTTAGCAGCAGGCTGATCGCGAAGCAGTTGACAAGCGCCGCGCAGACCGCCTGAAAGGCGCCGCCCTTACGCTTGTGTAAAAACAGGCCGAAAACCGCGCCGGTAAGCGCGGCCGAAAGCGTGAAGCCCGGAAAGAACGGGCCGATTGGAAAAAGCGTCGCGCCGATAAAATCCGCGAGCGCTCCGGCGACGGCGGCGGGTATCGGCCCGTAGACAAACGCGCAGACCGCGATGGGGGCGAAGCCGAACCCTATCTTAAAATTCCACGCCGAAACCGAAAGAAAGCGGCTCAGCACGACGTTCATCGCGACTAGCGTCGAGATTACGACAAGCGCCTTAAGTTTTGCGTTTCCCGCCATCCGCCGCCCCCCGACCTGGAATGTGTGATTATAACTTTTAACGGCGAAATGGTATACTTGCTGAAAAACCGCGAGGCTGCCGAATGCTTTATATAAGGGAAATGAAGGACAACGACCGCGTCGTCGGGCATTTTTTTTGCAAGCAGAAGC
>WREB01000005.1 GCA_009779525.1 Defluviitaleaceae bacterium | reverse complement strand
TCGGAATCGATGTACTTGAGCGTCGTCCCGGTATAGTCGCGCGTGCGGAAATCGCCCGAGTTGGCGGCGATGTCTTCCTCGGCCGCCTCGTCTTCCGTTTCGCCTTCCGCTGCATTTTCCGCAACGGTCGGAGTCGCCGTCGCCTTGGCTTCCGCATCGCTTCCGCCCGAACCGCCGCAGCCGGCAAAAGCCAAAATTAACGCGAGCAAAACCGCGGACGGCGTTACAAAACCTTTTTTCATTTTACTGCCCCTTTACCTGTTCGATATGAAATCGTTGTGTTCGTCGATCACCGCCTGAAGCTCCTCGACATACATCGAAACCGCCGTCGCGGGCGGGTAGTCGACGAATAGCTTCCAATCCGGCACCCAAAAATTCGACGACCTCCAGCCGTGCGGGGCGCCGTCGCGCTTGGGGAGCGTTTCCTCCCAATACTCGAGGCACGCCTCGTAATACGACCAGTCGTAGTGCGGGTACTGCGTGAACCTTTCGTACTCGCCGTCGATGAAGTTTTCCCACCATTCGAGAAAATCGGCGCTTTCCCTGGTGTTTCCCGTCATGCCCTCGAAGCCGTAGTCGATCCTGCCCTGCGTCACCATCTGCATCGCCGAGTCGCCCACCGCGCCGCATATGAAGTCGATGAAGTGAAGCGCGCCCTCTTTGTTCTGCCCGCCTTTAAGCAGGCTGACCGCGCCGTAGCCGAGGTTCGTATCCTTCCCGTCCTTCGCGTAGGAAGGCATCGGGACCCACTCTAGCGCCTCGCCCACGTTGTCGACGAAGCCGAAGAAGCACGTCGGGTCGTAAGCGGGGATGCCGACGGTGCACATCCACGGGTACCTTTCGCTGCTGAAGGAGTAATAGTTCCAGGGCGAGGGCATCTCTTCCTGGTATATGTCGTAGATGTTGTAGCCGTTGTAGATCATCTCGGCGAAGTCGCGCAGGCGCTGCGAATCCGCGATGCTGACGTAAGTCCCGTCCTCCTGCTCCTCGAACACGCGCACCATGTATTCGAAGTGCGGGGCGTTCGCGGTCGCGACGTAGTCCGGGACGCCGTCGCCGTCGAGGTCGAGCTGGCCCACGTACTTGACGATCTCCCAGTAGGAGTCCCAAGTCCATTCGCCGCGCATGAACATCTCGTGCGGGGTTTCTCGCCCGAGGCGGTTTAGCAGCTCGACGTTGTAGAGCATCGCCGAGCAGCCGTGGTTCCAGGGCTGGCTTATCGCTATGTGCCGCCCGTTGTATATGTTCGTGCCGAGCAGGTTGGTGAGGTGGGCGCCGAACTTGCCCGCGAAATGGCCTATGTAATCGTCGAGATATTCCAAATGGTCGTTCATCGAATAGAACGCGCCGTTGCCGCCTATGTCGTAGCCCTCGCCCGCGGAGATGCCGGCTAGCACCTGCGGGATCTCGAGCGCCGGAAGGCACTCGATTGTCGCGCCGGTCTTTTCCTGCCACTCGAGCATTCCCATGTAGTACGCGTAGCCCCAGTTTATCTTGTTCGTCACGAACATGAAGTATTCGGCGCCGAGGTACTTGACCACCGTGCCCGCGTAGTCTTTCGTCAGCCACGACTCGGGCTGGGCCGCCGCTATTTCATCGCTTCTTGAATCCGTTTCGGCGGCTTCGTCTTGCGCGCCGGCCTCCGCCTCCCGCGTCGGCGTCGGGTCGGATGAGGAGTTGCCGCCAACTCCGCCGCAGCCCGAAGCGAACAGTGCAAACGTTAAAATTATCGCGGGCAGGGCCGCCAAAGCTTTTTTCAACAAAACCACTTCCTACGAATGGATATTTATTAAGTCAAGGACGTATTTCACGATATTTACCGTCTCGATTTTCTTGCAGTAGGACTTGTCCCGCGCGGAAAGCTCGCACACGCCCTCCTTAAGGTTTCGCGGGCTGACCACGACCCTGAGCGGGACGCCAAGCAAGTCCGCGTCCGAAAACATGACGCCCGCGCTCACCTGCCTGTCGTCGTAGACGATCTCGACGCCGCTTTTTTGGAACTCGGCGTAAAGGAAGTCGGCCACATCCCTCGAGGCGGAGTCGTCGGAGCGCACGCAGCAGAGGTGCACCTGCCAAGGGGCGATGCTCATCGGCCATATCGGACCGTATTCATCGTGCCTCGCCTCGCAGACCGAAGCGGCGAGCCTTCCTACGCCGATCCCGTAGCAGCCCATTATCGGGTAATGCAGCGCGCCCTCTTTGTCCGCGAATTGCATCCCCATCGACTTCGTGTATTTTATTCCCAATTGGAAGATGTGCCCGACTTCAAGCCCCCGGGCGAACGCCAGGGACTCCTTTTTGCAAGACGGGCATACGCCGCCCTCGGCCACCTGCGCGAAATCCCCGTATAAAGCGCCGGGGCAGTCGCGCCCCGCGTTGAAACCGGTATAGTGGAAGCCTTCTTTATTGGCGCCGCAAACCAGGCTCTCGATGCCTGCAAGCGACGAATCGAGGAGCGCCTCGGCCCCGTTAAGCTCATGCGGCCCGATGTAGCCGGGGCATAGCCCGCTGCCCAAGGCGACTTCGGCCGGGAAAACATCTTCCCGCAAATAATTTTTAAGCTTGATTTCGTTTACTTCCAGATCGCCCCTGACGAAGACGACCACGTACTCGCCGCCCTTCTTTTGGTAAATGACCGCCTTGCAGGATTTTTTTACCGGCGCGCTCAAATAATCGCAAACGTCCGCGATCGTCTTCATTCCCGGCGTTTCGACTAGCGTAAGCGGCTCCGCGGGGCCCGCCGATTCGTTCGCGACGATGCACTCGGCCGCCTCCAGGTTCGCGTGGTAGTCGCACTCGCCGCACACGACCACCGTATCCTCGCCGACCGGCGAGAGCAGCATGTATTCGTGCGCGACCTTGCCGCCCATCATTCCCGAGTCGGAGAATACGGGGACGACTTCGGGGACGCCCGCCCTCGCGAATATTTTCATGTACGCCTCGTGGCACCTCTGGTAGTATCCGTCGAAATCTTCCTGGCTCGCGTGGAACGAATAGGCGTCCTTCATCGTAAATTCGCGCACGCGCATGAGCCCGCCCTTGGGGCGCGCCTCACCCCTGTACTTGGTCTGGATCTGGTAAACCATGAAGGGGAAGCGCGTGTAGCTGTTCCCGTATTCGCGGACCAGCTGCACGGCGGCTTCCTCGTGCGTCATCGCGATTAGCATCGGGTTGTCGTTGCGGTCGGAAAACCTGGCGAGCTCGACCCCGACCGAATCGTACCTGCCGGACTCCATCCAAAGCGAGGCGGGCAGGACCACCGGGAACGAAACTTCCTGGCCGTCCACCGCGTCCATCTCCTCGCGGATTATCTGCTCGATTTTTCTGGTTATGCGCCGAAGGACGTGATACGACGAATATATGCCGCTTGAGACGTATTTTATGTAGCCGCCGCGAACCATCAGCGCCTGGCTGTCGATCACGCAGTCGGCCGGCTTTTCTTTGAAGCGTTCGCCGACCAGCTTGTCAAGTTTCAATTAATGCCCCCGAATCCGATGAATGTTTGTAGACATTATACAATATTACCTTTGTAATTGAAATAGAATGTTACAATTTTATATCTTTTTTATTTCGACCCACGCGCCGTCTCGCGCGGCGCTCTCGTACATCGCGTCGAGCACGACGCGCGAGCGGATCCCGTCCTCGCCCGGGCACGAAAGCGGAACGCCCAGTCGCACCGCCGAAGCCATGTTGTCCGCGGCGTGCGCGTATTCCGGCTCGATGCGAACGGGCGCCGTCCCCGACCATTCGCCTTCCTTAAACCAGCGCTCGCGCGCTTCGCCGGCCCCGCCGACTTCGGATATGTAGGCGCCGGAAGTCCCGTGGATCTCTATGCGCGAGTACCAGGTGTTGAAGGGATAGCTCGTTGTCGCGTAAAAATTAGCCACAGCCCCGCCCTCGAATTCCCATGCGCCAAATCCCAGGTCCTCCGCCTCTATCGCGTGGGTCTGCGTCGCAGCGTAGCCGGTGACGCGCTTAGGCATCCCAAGCGCGAATATCAGCCTGTCGATCTCGTGGATTCCCTGGTTGCTCATCGCGCCGCCGCCGTCGAGCCGCTTTGTCCCGCGCCACGCGCCGTTCTCGTCATAATATTCCTGCGTTCGCAAAATCTTTAGCAAAACCGTCGCCGAAAGCAGGCGGCCGAAAAATCCCGTGCGGTTCGCCTCGCGAAGCGAGAGCGTCTCGCGGTCGTTGCGCTTGTCGAAATCGACGCCGAAAAGCAGGCCCCTTTGCTTCGCCACCTTGATCGCCTCCTCGCAGGCGGCGGCGTTCGCGTCCATCGGCTTCGTGGTGAGCACGTGCTTGCCCGCCTCCATGCAGCGTCTTGCGATTTCGCAGTGCGTGCCGGTCGGGGTCACGACGTACATGACTTCGACGCGCGGGTCGTCAAGGAAAACCCGCGGGTCCGCGTCCCACGGCACGCCGTAGTGCTCGCCCGCCGCCTTCGCCTTGCCCGGCACGATATCGACGACGCCGGCAAGCCTCGCGCCGGGCGTCTTGACGATCTGCCCGGCCCTGCCGTAGCCCATTCCCATTCCCATGACGACGAAGCTTACGGGATTGTTTTCGTAAGTCCGAACGAAAACGCGCCTAACCGCGACGGCTTCCTCAAGGCTTCCGGGCGCGGCCTTCGGCGCCGAAGCGACTATCGCGCGGTATGCGAGGCGCGTGGCTTCCTCGTGGCCGAACGGGCTCTCCTTCGGGTTGTGCGTCTCGATCGAGACGGGCATCTCGCTTTGCCCGAGCGCGCCGACCCCCGCGAGTATCCTGGGCCAGTCGATTTTAACGCCGGAGAGTTCGGGAAGAACGCTCGTCGCCTTCACGTGGATCATGTTCGAGCGTTTCAAGCATTTTATTATATATTCGGTCTGCTTCGATTCGTCTTCGATATCCGGGACGATTTCCCAATGGTTGCTTACGTCCCAAGCCATCCCCCATTCCGGGACGCCAAGCGCGTCGAGGAGCGCGATGACTTCGCCCGCGGTCTGGCCGCAGTTTTCGAAGCCGAAGATAAGCCCGGCTTCCTTCGCGCGCTTCGCGACCGGCGAAAACAAGTCCAGAACCCGCTGCATCATGTCGGGACGCGTCGCGAGCGCGCCGATCAAATCCCCGGGAGGCTGCCAGCAGTTGAAGCTCCGAACGAGCCTTGCCCCAAGGATTTCGGAGGCGCGGATCAGCCCCTCGAGCTTCTCCATTTCCATGAGCATGATATCAGCGCCGGGCAGGTGCTTCTTGCAAAGCGACGACTGCAGGACCCCGGAAACGAGCCCCAGCGAATCCAGCCGCGCCTTTAGCGCGCGCAGCTCCTCGTCCGTTTGGTACTCGATCCCCTTTCCGTTTACCGAGCCGCGGAAATCGACCGTCTCGCATCCCCACGACGCGATTATGGGCATCGCCTTTGACGCGTCCATGAACAGCTCGTCGGTGAAAACTGAAATCCTCATGCGTACACCCCCGTTATAATAAATTGTCTAAATATTCGCCGGCATTTTTATTTATCCGTCGATTGATTCGTCCGTCCGTTTGCTCATCCGTTTGCCAATTCGTTTTGGCGCCACCTTGACGCCGCCGCCTCCCAGGTTTCGTCGTCGACGGGCCAGCAGGTTTTGCCGCGCCTCTTCGCCTCCTCCGCCGCGAGGACAAGCAGGGACGTCATGCACTCACTCGCCCCAAGCAAAGTTTTTACCACCAAGTCGCGCCAAACCGGCGAACGCAACGCGAGGCTTGAGTTTTTCACGGCCGAAGCCGCCGAAATGTAGTCGTATTTTACGCGCCGCTCCGTCACGTAAAACTCGTCCTTCGAGCGCACGTCAAGCAATGCGTAAGCGGCGGTTTGGTCGTAGTCGAGCGCCAGCCCGCACGAACCCGGATTAATAAAAAGCTTGCCGCCATGCCGCATATGAAATTGCAAATGGTTGTGCCCGAACAGATATATCCCGTCGGGAAGCCCGTCCAAATCGGCGGCCGCGCCCGGGTCGCCAAGCAGCGCCTCCCGCGCGTTCGCCAAATATTCGCCGTGCGTAAATTTTTTAGCCTCCATGGCCCGGCGGAAGCCGGAGCTCGTAAACAGGCCTATCTTCGGCGCGCGCGAAAAAATCCCCGAAATGTGCTCGAGCCGGATTGCCGCGCCTTCGTCGCAAATCGTTTCCTCGTCAGGGAGCGAACGGAAAAAATCTATCGCTTCCGGCGCGAGCAGACTAAAATTCCAGTCTATCAAACTCATTTGCCCGACGGGCTTTTCGGCTTGCCCGCGCTTAAGCAGCGTCTCGATATACCGCTCGTTGTTGCCTTTTACCGCCGTTTTAACGTCAAGGCTTCGTATCGTGTCCGCGACTTCGTTGGGCCAGGGGAAGTCGCGGAAATAATCGCCGATAAACAAGAACGACAAGGCGCCATGCGCCTTCGCGTCGGCTATCGCCGCTTCCAGCGCCGGGAGGTTCCCGTGGATGTCGGAAAAAACCGCGTGCAGCATTGCTTCATTATAACCCAACGGCGGGGGCGCCGGAATAAAACTCGCGGCCCGGGCCGAAACGCCTTGATTTTTTTTGAATATCCCTTATCTTTAATAAGCGGAGGGCGCGAAATGAAGGACGCAACGAAACGCAAGCTCGATTTGATCGGGGAGCTGTACCCGAAGGGGCGACAAGACAAAAGCAGGGAGCGCCTTAAAAGCCTTTGGAACGGCGAAAGGGCGCGCGGCGGCCTGCCGTTCACCCACGCGGGCTTTTGCGTCGACTACTACGACGAGCTTAACGCGCCTGAGGAGCGCCTGCAGATTTCGCTCGACGAAATAATCATGCGGGGACGCTTGCGCGACGACTACGTCCCCGGCATATTTCCGGGCTGCAGGCAGGCGACGCTCCCGTCGATGTTCGGGGCGCGCGAGATCGTGATCGGGCGCGACCGCGCGACGGAAAAAATCATAAGGAGCGCCGAGGACGTCGACCGGCTGCGCGAGCCGCAAATCGAAGGCACGATCGCGGGCGAATGGCTCGAGATGCAGGAATACTTTTTAAATGAAACCGAAGGCAAAATAGGCGTGCATGCCGTCGACATGCAGGGGCCCGTCGACGTGGCGGGCAAGCTTTGGGGCTACGACAACCTGTTCGCGTCGGCGTACGACGACCCCGCCAGCTACCACAGGCTGCTCGAAAAAACTACCGGCGCGTTCATCATGTTTTGGGAGCGCCAGAAGAAGCTTTTAGGCGAGGCGTTCGTCCCGACGCACTTGTTCGGCTGGAGCTATGCGCCCGGGCAAATCGGCGCGACGGTTTCCGTCGACAGCGTCGTGATGGTTTCGCCCGCCTTCTTCGAGGAATTTTACCTTCCGTACCTGAATCGGATCGCCGGCGCGTTCGGCGGGCTTGCGATCCATTCGTGCGGCAATTTTTTACAGCATATGGACGGCTTAAACAGGGCGGACTGCGTAAGGGGAGTCAACGCCGGGCAGCTTGGCGCGCGCGAGATGTACGAGGCGGGGCTAGGCAAAGATAAAGTCGCGATCGCGTGCTGCGATTTAAATGGCGCGGCCGGCGAATTCGAATACTTTAAATCGAACGGGATAAACGCCGACCTCACCGTTTGGGGGATATGGCCTAAACACAACGGAAAAGCGGTTCCCATCGGCGAAATGTCCGGCGCATTTTGGATGGATTTAAGAGAAAAGGAAGAAGCGCTGCTGATAGCTTCCGGCGCCTGAGCCGCGGAAAATTTAAAGACGGGAGGAAACTGATGCATAAAATAATCAAGGCGCGCGAAACAATGACCCCGCGCGAACGCGTGGCAAGGACGTTCGCCTACGAAAAGACGGACAGGGTGCCGATCGGCTACGGCGCGAACCCTGCGATCGGCGCGAAGGTAACGGCCGCGCTCGGCGCGAAAAACAACGAGGAGCTGCATCAAATTTTAGGCGTCGACTACAGGGGCGTCGGGGCGCCCTACGCGGGGCCCAACCGGTTCAAGCAGCTGCCCGGGCGAAACGTAGACCCGGTCTACGGCTTCTACACCAGATGGGTCGAAAACGATTCGGGGGGCTACGCCGATTTTTGCGACTTTCCGCTGATGGACGCGAACTGCGACGAAATAGAGGCGTTTAAATTCCCTTCGCCCGACGAATACGACTATGCGGGCGTGCCCGAGCGCGCCAAGGCATGCGGAAACCTGGCCCTGTACTGCGGGGGCGCGGGCACCGGCGACATAATAAACTCGATCGGGCGGATAATGGGGATGGAGGACGCGCTCGTAAACATACAGACGCGTGACGGGGCGACGCTCGACTTGATAGACAGGAAAATTTCGATGGAGGCCGGCGTAATGGAGCGCGTGCTGGAAGCCGCCCGCGGCCGGATCGACTTCGTCTGGCTGGGCGAGGACTTAGGTACGCAGCATGTGCCGATGATTGGCAAAGAGCTTTTCCGCGAGGTTTTCCGCCCGCGCCACAAGATTTTTATCGATCTTGCAAATCATTACAATATCCCGGTGATGATCCACACTTGCGGCTCGTCGAGCTGGGCCTACGAGGATTTCATCGAGATGGGGGTTAAGGCGGTGGACACATTGCAGCCCGAAGCGGCCGATATGTCGCCGGAATACCTGATCGAAAAATTCGGGGGGAGGCTCGCGTTCCACGGCTGCATTTCGACGACCGGGACGCTTTCGTTCGGGACCGCGGACGAAACTTACGAATACTGCGAAAGGACGCTCGGGCTGATGATGGCTAACGGCGGCTATTTTTTCGCGCCGTGCCACCTGATACAAGACAACACCCCGGCCGAAAACGTGCTCGCGATGTACGCGTGCGTCCACGAGCGGGGCGTTTACGATTAATTATTCGACCGCCCTCGCGCAGTACTCGCCGAGCAGCCTGATATAAATTTTATAGTTACTTAGCGAAACCTCGGGCGGGGTTTGGTGGTCGCAGGCGGGTATGAAGCCGCCCTGCCGCATCACGGGGAAAAGCCTTTCGAATTCGGCGCGCATGGCCTCCTCGCCCCTTATCATGGTCATCTTGTCGAACGCGCCCATGACAAGCAAATTGGGGTAAGCCTCGCGAATCTTTACGACGTCGACGCCCGCCTGCCGCTCGAGCGGGAATATCCCGTCGGCGCCAGCTTCCAAAAGCCACGGAATCATCTGGGTCACGTCCCCGTCCGAATCTATGAAGACCTTGGAACCGTTTGATTTTAAAATCGGGATTATCCGCCTGTAGTACGGGAGCAGAAATTCGTCGAAGGCGGCGCGCGATAACATCGGCCCGTGGTTGTAGGACATGTCCTCGGCGAACCCGACCATGTCGGGCACGAGCACTTCGTAGACGGCTTCGAGCGCGCGTTCGTAATGCGACGCAAGCTCCCCGTTTATGCGGCCGAGCAGCCCGGGGTGGTCGTAGAACGAAAGCAGATGGCCCTCGATCCCAAACAGGCTGCGCGGGAACCAAAAAAAACCGTCGAGCCAAAGCCAGACGGAAATTTCGCCGGCGGCGTGACGGTCCTTTATCTTTTTAAGCTCGCCAACCGTTTTGCCGATCGAGTCGGCGCTAAAAAGGAGCTTCCTTACTTCGGCGTACGACTCTTCGCCGGTTATCACCGGCCCGCCGTGGTACTTTGCCCTCGGGAAGCCGTCGCTGAAATTTTTGACCGCGACGCAGACCAGATGGTCGAGGCCGAAATAATCCTGAAGGCCGTCTATCCCGACATCGGAAGGCAGGCCGTCGTCCTGCCAGCGCCGGTAGGTCTTGTCCCACCAAAACGCCCACTCCAGCATCGGGAGGCGACCCTCCGGTTTTTTGAAGCCGAGCGTGTTCTTAAACCTATCGTTCGCGGTCAAAGCGTATCCCCCATTCGGTTATTCCTCGGGCGTTGCTATACCGCTTCCGGTTCGTTTGCATCGCCCCCGCCGCCGCCCGTTTCTTCATGCCCGGCTTTTTTCATGAACGCGACTTTGCCTTCGATATAGTCGATCGTCAGGTCGTCGCCTTCGCGGAAGCGCCCGTCGAGGACCGCCTCGGCCAGTTCGTCCTCTATCTTCGTCTGTATCGCGCGGCGCAGCGGCCTCGCCCCGTACATCTGGTCGTAGCCGTCGCACGCGATGTGCTCGACGAGTTCTTCTGTGCACGTCGAGTTGATTCCGGTGCTAGTCATCACGCGCTGCGTCGTCTCGAAGAGCATTAGCCGGGTTATCTGCTTTATGTTGTCGCGGTCGAGCGGGTGGAAGACGATTATGTCGTCGATTCGATTTAGGAATTCGGGCCTGAAAAGCTGCTTGACCTCGTCCATAACGACTTTCTTCATGTCCTCGTAGGAACGGTCCCGATCGAAATTGGAAACGAAGCCGAGTTTCTTCGGCTCGACGATCGAGCGCGCGCCCGCGTTTGACGTCATGATTATGACTGTGTTCTTAAAATTTACCTTCCTGCCCTGCGCGTCCGTAATATGGCCGTCGTCGAGCACCTGAAGCAATACGTTGAAGACGTCGGGGTGCGCCTTCTCGACTTCGTCGAAGAGCACAACCGAATACGGCTTCCTGCGTATCCGCTCGCTTACCTGCCCGCCCTCGTCGTAGCCTACGTAGCCGGGCGGCGAGCCGATTAGGCGCGATACCGAATGCTTTTCCATGTATTCCGACATGTCTACGCGGATTATCGCGTTTTCGTCGCCGAATAGGATTTCGGCGAGCGCGCGGCACAGGTACGTCTTGCCGACGCCGGTCGGACCGAGGAACAAAAACGAACCGATCGGGCGCTTCGGGTTCTTTAGCCCGACGCGGCCCCTGCGTATCGCCTTCGAAACCGTTTTGACCGCGGCGTCCTGCCCCACGATCCTCTTGTGGAGCGTCTCCTCCATCTTCATGAGCCGGAGGCTTTCCTCCTGCTGCAGCTTCTTTACCGGGACGCCCGTCATGCTGGAGACGACGTCTGCGATGTCGTCCTCGTCGACAATGTGGTGCGACTTTGCGTTGGCGTCCTTCCATTCGCGCTCCGCTTCGCCCAGTTTTTCCTTGAGCTCGCCCTGCTTTTGCTTTATTTCGCCCGCCTTTTCGAACTCCTCGTTTTTTATCGCTTCTTCCTTTTCTTTTTCCATGGCGGCGATTTTCGCGTTAATTTCCTTGATGTTCGGCGGGGAGGTGTAGGAGCGGAGCCTGACCTTGGACGATGCCTCGTCGAGCAGGTCGATCGCCTTATCGGGGAGGAAGCGGTCCGTCACGTACCTCGCGGAGAGCTTGACTGCGGATAGCACCGCGGCGTCGGTGATCGTGACTTTATGGTGGTCCTCGTATTTTTCGCGGATCCCCATGAGTATCTCCGCGGTCTCGTCCTCGCTCGGCTCGTCCACCATGACGGGCTGGAAGCGGCGCTCGAGCGCGGCGTCCTTTTCGACGTGCTTCCGGTACTCGTCAAGGGTCGTCGCGCCGATGACTTGCATCTCGCCGCGGGCGAGCGACGGCTTCAATATGTTTGCGGCGTCGAGCGCGCCCTCCGCGGCGCCCGCCCCGATAAGCGTGTGCAGTTCGTCTATGAAAAGGATCACGCCGGAGTTTTGGCGGACTTCCTGCAGAACCTTTTTTATGCGTTCTTCGAATTCGCCCCTGTACTTGCTCCCCGCGACCATCGCGGACAGATCCAGCGCGACCACGCGCTTGTCCTTGACGGTTTCCGGCACGTCGCCCGAATTTATCTTTTGCGCGAGCCCCTCGGCGATCGCGGTCTTGCCGACGCCCGGGTCGCCGACGAGGCACGGGTTATTTTTTGTCCTGCGGCTTAGAATCTGTATCACGCGCTCGGTTTCCCTGGTTCTCCCGATTATCGGGTCGAACTTGCCCTCCGAAGCCATTTGGGTGAAGTCGCGGCTGTACCTGTCGAGAAACGGGGTGCCGGTCTTCGCCTGCCTTTGGATTTTGGGGTTGATGGGCTGGGCGCCCTGCTGCTTCTCGCCCTCGCCGAGCGCCGCCGTGATGTCGTCGCTAAGCTTTTGCATGTTTACGCCGAGCGTCGCCAAAATTTTTACCGCGAGCGAATCCTGCTCGCGCATCAGCGCCATGAGCAGGTGCTCGGTCCCGACGTTTTGCGCCTTCATCTGGACGGCGATCTGGGAGCTCAAGTCGAATATGCGCTTGGTGCGCGGCGTGAAGTCCTGCGGCATCATGCCGCCGGCGTCCTTGGTCCCGACCGTCTCCTCGATCTGGTTCGTAACCTCGGTCGCGGTCACGCCCTGGCCCTCGAGCGCCCTCGCCGCGATCCCGTCCTCGACTTCGGCAAGGCCGAGCAGCAAATGCTCGGTCCCGACGTATGTGTGGCCGAATTCGACCGCCGCGTCCTGCGCGTTTTTTATCGCCTGTTTAGCCCTTTCGGTGAAAGGCCGCTGCTGCATGTCCAAAACCCCTTACGAAAACGCTTTTTGTATGTATTCGGCGCGCCATGCGTCCATTTCGCCTTCGTTAAGCTCCGCGCCGGCCATCCGCTGGAGGTGGCCGGGCTGGATCTCGATCATTATTTGGTATATACGCTTGACGGGCTTTTTTTGCCCGAGCAGGCCCGTCACGTATCCGAGCCTTATCTCCGAAAGCAGGTCCATCGCTTCTTTGAGCGAGATCTTCTTGCTGTAGACGAGCAGCCCGTAGGCGCGGCAGATGTTGTTCTCCATGTCCTGCCTGTGCTGGCTAAGCATCTTTTCGCGAAGCGACGCTTCCCTTTCGGTCACGGTCTTAGTCACGTTTTGCAAAACCGCGATGATGTCCGTCTCCGACTTGCCGAGCGTTATCTGGTTTGATATCTGGTACATAGCGCCCATCGGTTCGGTCCCCTCGCCGTGGGTGCCCCTCAGGGTCACTCCGAACTTGCTTATCGCGGGCATGAGGTTTTTAAGCTGGCCGGTCTTCTCGAGCGCGGGGAGATGGATCATGAAGGAGGCGCGCAGCCCCGTCCCGGTGTTTGTCGGGCATGAAGTAAGGTAGCCGTAGTCCTTGTCGAACGCGTACTCGACGCTCTCCTCGATCAGGTCGTCCATCCTGCCGGCGAGCTCAAACGCTGCGTCCAGGCTGTCGCCGGGGGTTATCGTCTGGATGCGTATGTGGTCTTCCTCGTTAAGCATTATGCTGACGTTCTCGTCGTCCTTGAGCAGCAGCCCGCGCGGCTTCCCGTTTCTGATAAACTCGGGGCTGACGATATGCTTTTCCAAAAAAACTTTCTGCTCGGTTTCGTTGAAATCCCCGAGGGAGATGGAGTGGTAGAGCTTGTCTAGGGCAGTCCGCCCGTTTTTCACCGCCGAAACCGTCTCGGCGATCATCCGCTGCGCCTTTTCCTTTGAAAGCATCTGCCCGAAGGGATATTTCCTGATGTTGCGCGCTAGCCGAACCCTTGACGAGACGATTTGGTTTTCGTCGGTCGAGGCGTCGGAGTACCATGTGCCGCTCATTCGCCGCCACCCTCGGGCAAAACCGGCTCGTCCGCCATCGCCCTGATTTTGTCGCGGAGGCTTGCGGCTTCCTCGAAGTTTTCGTCTTCGACGGCCCGCTTTAGCATCTCGCGCAGCCTGTCGGCCTCCCTTTTCTGCCTGAACTCGACGCCGAATCGCTTAGGGAACTTGCCTTCGTGCCTCGCGTTGCCCTGCACGTTCTTTAAAAGCGCGCCGAGTTCGTTTGAGAAGGTGCCGTAGCACTCGGCGCACCCGAGCTTACCGCCTTTTTTGAAGCGCTCGTATGTCATGCCGCAGGATTCGCATTTAATTTTCGGGACCTGCGTCTTTAAGTCGGCCTTCGAGCCGCCGCCCGAAACCGACAGGATTGAGTCGAGCACCCCCTGGAATAAATTTTCGAATGAAATTGGAAGTTCCGCGAGGGAAATCGAGCAGGCGGGGCACAGATGGAACTCCATCTTGATCCCGTTTATGATGTGCTGCATATGGATCGTCGCCTGGTTTTTCTGGCATTTTTCGCAAAGCATCGCAGGTTCCCCTTCCGGCTCAGGCTTCCTTCGGGTCGTAGCCGAAATTTTTTAAAAGCAGGTCGTTGTCGCGCCAATTTTTCTTGACCTTAACCCACAGCTGCAGGTATATCCTCGAGCCGAGCAGCGCCTCGATGTCCCTTCGCGCCGCCGCGCCGATCTTTTTTAGGGTTTCGCCGCCCCTGCCGATTATGATCGGCTTGTGCGAATCCTTCTCGCAGTAAATCGACGCCTCGATATCCACGATGCCGTCTCCCGCGCCTTCGCGCCCGCGCATCAGCAATATTTCCACGGCGATCCCGTGCGGTATTTCTTCCTGAAGGAACGAAAGCGCCTTCTCCCTTATTATTTCGGCCGCGAGCGTCCGTTCCGGCATGTCCGTGACGCTGTCCTCGGGAAAATACATCGGCCCGTCGGGAAGCCTTTTAAATATCGCGTCAAGCAGCGCCCCGGTATTGTCCGCCTTAAGCGCCGAGACAGGGAATATTTCGTCAAACGGGCGGAGCTTAATATAATTTTCGATTATTTTCAACAAATCCGGTTTCGCGACCGTATCGACTTTATTTATCACCAAAAATACGGCCGCTTCCGTTTTGCGAAGCTTTTCGATGATATTCGCGTCCTCTTCCGGCACCCTTAAGCGCGGCTCCGTCATAAAAAGCACGACGTCGGATTCGAAAAGCGCCGAGACGGCGCATTTTACCATGTAACCCCCGAGCTTCGTCCGGGGGCGGTGCAGGCCCGGCGTATCCAGAAAAACCGCCTGGGCCCCGCCGCGAGTCAGCACGCCGCGGATCGTGTTGCGCGTCGTCTGGGGCTTCGGGGATACGATCGTGATTTTTTCGCCGACGAACAAGTTTACGAGCGTCGACTTGCCGACGTTCGCGCGGCCCACGACGGATACGAAACCCGAACGGGTCCCCGGCTCAGTCATAGTATTCGAAAACCGGCGATACGCTGTCCTGCAGCACGCATATCCAAGTCCTTCCAATGTTTAAGCGGAGTTCCTCGCCGTTTGCGAAGTACCACCGGGTCGGCGAAAAATGGTCTTCCTTTTCCCAGCGCGCCGGCACGTAACCGCCTTGCGTCACGAGGTAGCCCATGCCCGAACCGATCGTTTGGACGTCCCTCCTGCCGGCGGCGTCGCCCGATATCACCCGCGACTTGACGGATTGAATCAAAATGTTCGTCACGCGCAGCTGCTCGCGGCTTAGCGCGTCGATATGCGGCCCGTCCCTGTTGAATACGGCGTATAGCCGCGTCTCGGGATCGTAGGTAAACGAACGCGCGTACTCCCTCGAAAACTGCACATCTATTATCTCGGCGATCCCCCCGCCGTACTGCGTGTTTGGCGGAGAACCCGGGGGGTTGAATGCGAAGCCGAATCTTTCGTCTTCGGAAACGGTCTCGCGGAAACCGAACTCGGCCGAGGCGTTCCTTATGTTTTCGGCGCTTGTGTAGGAACTGTGCTCGAGCGAGCGCGTCTTGCCCGAATTGATCTCGTCCCAATCGGGATACGTTCTGTCGCGCCAATAATATGAACCCTCGAGCCTCAGCCCGTCCAGCCGGTCGATACCCAACTCCCTGAAGCGATCATACGCGGACGGGCTGTAGCCGTGGTGCACGAATATCGCGTCGAAGTCCAGCGCGTAGTGGATGAAGTAATCGCGGGCGGAGCGCACCGGCCCGATCTTCGGCGCGTCGAAGACTTGGAAGATCGCGACGAGCCTCGTTATGTTGCCTTCGGCGAGCGATTCGTAAATGACGTCGGCCTGCGATATCCCGCTTTGCGGAAGCGCCGGGAACAGATTGTTTATCACGACCGCGACGGGCCTGCGGCCAACTTCCTGCTCTTCCATCGGAAGACCGGTCAGGAAGCTTCGGTAAATCTTTTCGTTTTCATCCGGTATGTTTTCCTCCGAACCGTTTTTTTCCTCGAACGCTGGCTCATCTTCGGATTTTTTGACATCTGTTTCAAAAAGCGGGTCCAAATCATCAAGCGCCGGTTCGTTTTCCTGCGGATCGCCGACCGGCGTTTCGTCCGGTTCGGCGGGAAAATCGTCCGCGGCCGCCCGGGCCTGCCCGGTTAAAAACGCCGGAGCAAACAGAACAAAAAAGAAGGGAGCCAGCGCCCCAAACAGCGCAAGCCCGATCAACGCGTACTTAATCTTTTGGAAACTTTTTTTATAGTCCTTTTTCAATCCGTTTCTCCCGTGCTTAATTTCCGGCGCGGCGGCCAATCAATACGAACGCCAGCGTCAGCGCGACCGCGACCGCTTGCAGCGAAGCCACCAGCACCGCGCCGGCCGCCGCGTCCTTCGCCTTTTTGGCGAGCGGATGGGGCTTGCTTTCGCAGACGAGGTCGGTTAGCGCCTCGACGGCCGTGTTGAAGAGTTCGGCGCCCAAAACCGCGAACACCGCGAATATCACCCATACGAAAAGCGATAGCTCCAGCTTAAGCAGCATGCATATTATAACGACGGCGATGCCCGCCGCGATATGTATCTTGAAGTTCCGCTCCGTCGCCGCGGTTTTGCGAATACCCCGCCACGCGTCGCGGAAACTCCTGAGCAGCCTTCTATTTTTCATCGGCTAACCGCTTCCCGATCCCTGAATCGATCAGTATTTTTTCCTGCGTTTTTGCCATAATTTC
>WREB01000004.1 GCA_009779525.1 Defluviitaleaceae bacterium | reverse complement strand
TTGACGTCCGGGCGAAGGCGGTTGCCTACTACGCCTGGGGCAACAGGGGCGAGGGGGAAATGGCCGTTTGGCTTCGCAGAAGTTAGGCGCACTTAACGTTTATTCATCGGTTGCGCCGCCGAATGAAACGATTGTGCCCGGTTTTTATGATGGTTCATATTTGGTTTGACAGCTTCACGGTAATGACATAACATTGAAATATCCGCTACTTGAAGGCTTTCCTGTTTTCGGAAAGCCTTTATTCATGCTCTTTTGCGAGGGAAACGCGATGGCAAAAAACTTCCTTGACGACTTAAACCCGATGCAGCGGGAGGCGGCGGCGCACACCGAGGGCCCGCTTCTGATATTCGCCGGGGCCGGCTCGGGCAAGACGCGCGTGCTCACCTACAGGATCGCGCGGCTTATCGAGCTTGGAATCGACCCGTTCAACATAATCGCGATTACTTTCACCAACAAGGCGGCGCGCGAGATGCGCGAGCGCGTCAACCGCATCAACCCGAAGGGTTCGTACGTCTGGGTCAGCACGTTCCACTCTACTTGCGTGCGGCTGCTTCGGCGCGAAATCAACATGCTTGGCTACGGGAGCGGCTTTTCGATATTCGACGCGCAGGATTCCGAGCGGCTGGTCAAGGCGTGCGTCGCGGAGCTCGGTTTAGACGAGAAGCTGTACCAGACGCGATTCGTCGCCAACGCGATAAGCGGGCAAAAAAACGAGCTTATCGGCCCGACGGAGTTCGCGCGCGCATCCTCGAACGACTACAGGATGTCGAATGTCGCCGACGTCTACGAGCTGTACCAACGCAAGCTTCGCGCATGCAACGCGCTGGACTTCGACGACATAATACTGCTTACGGTTAGGCTGTTCGAAGAATTCCCCGAAATACTGGAAAAATATCAGGAGCGCTTCCGCTACGTGTTGGTCGACGAATACCAGGACACGAACACCGCGCAGTACAGGCTGGTCAACCAATTATCGGGCTGGGGCGGCAACCTGTGCGTCGTCGGAGACGACGACCAAAGCATTTACGGCTGGCGCGGGGCGAACATAAGGAACATCCTGCGCTTCGAAGAGGATTACCCTCAGGCGCGCACGATAAAACTCGAGCAAAACTACCGCTCGACCGGGACGATCCTCGGGGCGGCGAACGCGGTGATAAAAAACAACCGCAATCGGAGCGAGAAGAAGCTTTGGACCGAAAACGCCTCGGGAAGCCGCGTCAAGCTGTACAAGGCGGGCGACGAGGGCGACGAGGGCGCGTTCGTCGCGGAAACCGTGAAAAACGGCGTTTCGTCGGGCGCCTCGTACGGCGACTACGCGGTGCTTTACCGCAACAACTCGCAGTCGCGCGCGATTGAGGACAGGCTTGTTTTGTCGGGCGTTCCGTACAGGCTTTACGGCGGCGTAAGGTTTTACGAGCGCAAGGAAGTCAAGGACATCCTTTCGTATTTGAAGGCGATCGAAAATCCCTCGGACGATCTGGCGTTCGTTCGGATAATAAACGTGCCGCGCAGGGGTATAGGGGAAGCGTCGATCGCCAAGCTTTCCGAATACGCCGCAGACACGGGGCAGCCGCTTTACGCCGCGTCAAGGGACGCGGAGGGCATACCGCAGCTTAAGAACAAGGCGCGGCCAATATTGGATTTCGTCCGGTTTCTCGACGACTGCGCCGAATTCGCGAAGGATGGCAAAGTCTCCGATCTGCTCCGCAAGATTTTGGAAGAAACCGATTATCTCGAGAATCTGCGCGACGGCACCGACGAAGGCGAAAACCGAATACAAAACGCTCAGGAATTTTTGTCCAAGGCGGTCGAGTTCGAGGAGGGATCCGACGGCGCGTCCCTCGGGTCGTTTCTCGAGGAGGTCGCGCTCGTCGCGGACATCGACAATTTCGAGGAAGGCGCGGACGCGGTTTCGCTCCTGACTCTGCACAGCGCCAAGGGGCTTGAGTTCGACACGGTTTTCATCGTCGGCGCGGAGGAAAACATCTTTCCGTCGACGCGAAGCGTTAACGGCGCGGACCCGGAGGGCCTCGAGGAGGAGCGCCGGCTCTGCTACGTCGGATTCACCCGCGCGAAAAGGGAGCTTTACGTCACCCACGCGTTATCGAGGGTGCAGTACGGCGCGTCGGTAAGGAACGCCGTTAGCAGGTTCGTGAAGGAAGTCCCGCTCGAATTCGTCGAAAACGTGCGCGACCGCCAAAACGCCCGCCCGCAGACGCGAAAAAGCGGTTTTGGCGGCGAGGGCGGGGCGACCGAAACATATGCCGCGGTTAATAAAAACGAATTCGCCGAAGGGTTTTCGCGAAAGAGTCCGGCCGCTTTTTCAAACACTTATGCAAGCGGCGCGGCGGGCAGGGCGATCGGCAGGCGCGGCGGGACGTACAAGGCGGGGGATAAGGTTAAGTCGCCCGCCTACGGCAGGGGGCTCGTCATCGCGGTGCGCGACAAAAACGGCGAACAGGACCAGGAGCTGTCGGTCGCATTCGAGGGCGCGGGCGTAAAAAAATTCATCGCGAGCCTCGCGAACTTTGAGCGCGAATGAACGTTTGCGGCAATTATTGAATGCTTAATTCGATATGCGGTAATTTTTTAACCGCGTTCGTTGGGATTGTAATTTAAGAAACCATACTGTATATTTAGTCGATCTTCGTGTGTGCGCTCACGAGGGAGGGACGTCGCCATGAATCTGATGTTTGTGCCCAAGCCATTGTTCAACAACCAAATGGTCGTCGAGGGCTACTATCTTTCGTACCAATACGGGAACGCGATCCTCGAGGCGGCGAAGTCAAACCCGCTCGACGGCGCGATGAACTCACCCTTCATACGGTTCCTCAACAACGTCGGCCTCGAGGCGCTGACGCAAGACAAGGTTATATTCATCCCGGTGACGCAGATACTCATGGTCACCGACTTAGACGGCGAAATCAAAGTCGACTTGACTAAAATCGCTTTGCTGATGGATAAAAACATCGAGCTTAACGAAATGCTGCTAGAAAGAGTCAAACGCTTTTCGGCGCTCGGGCTTAAGATAGCGTTCAAGGATTTCCCGGAAATAAGCACTCTGACCGATTTCCTTCCATATACTAACTACATCTTCTACAGTCTTCCCGAGGCGCAGCTTCGCGACAGGTTCCTGATACTGCGCAACAGCTTCTCGCAGATAAAGATAATCGCGGCGGACATCGCGGCGCAGCCCACCTTCGACCAGATAAAAAATTCGGGGATCCATCTTTTCGACGGCCCGTTCTATAAGGTCCATATCCCGACGTCTTCCAAGATGAACGCGCTCTCCCCGCTTAAGGTCAACTACGTGCAGCTCCTAAACATCGTAAACCAAAACGATTTCGACTTTTCGTCGTTCACGCGGATCGTCAGGCAGGACCCGGGGCTCGCGATCCAGTTCATGAGGCTCGTCAACTCGTCAAGCCGGATCAACGCCGAAATAAAAAACATCAACCAAGCCGCGGCGATGCTCGGGCAGCGCGAAATAAAAAAATGGGTGGCGACAGCCGTCTCAAACGCCCTCTGCGCAGACCGCCCGTCGGAGATAACGCGCCTTTCGCTGCTTCGCGCGAAGTTTTGCGAAAACATGGCTAAATTTTTCGACATGGCGATTCTCCAGGACAATCTCTTTTTAATGGGGCTTATGTCGGTGCTAGACGTCATACTCGAGCTTCCGATGGAGGACGCGCTTTCGATGATCTTCGTGCCCGACCAAATAAAAAAAGCCCTGCTTTACGGCAGGGGCGACTTCAGCAGGGTGCTTAATTTCGTAATGCTCTACGAGCACGGCGACTGGCGCGAGATCTCGCGGCTCGCCCTTGTTATGGACATGCCGATAAGCGGGATCTACGACGCGTACGTGGACGCGGTGCTTTGGTACAGCAACCTGATCAACACCGTCGTCGACGAGGAAAGGGCGATAAGCGAGACTTAACTCCGGCGGAACATACTTCCGGCGGAACTAAATATCAAAGACCAAACTCCGTCGGAATTTAAGCGCCGCGCCTTGCGAGCTCCGTTTCCTCATACTCCTTGACAAGCTTATGCCAGCCGTCCCCGGACGGCTTTTTTTCATCAGAGCAAAACGCGTCCCATACGTCGCCGAACGGGGCCGCGTTAAGCGCGTCGCGAAGCGCGAGTATTCCGGTAAAATCCCCCGCGTCCTGCAGCACGGCCATTTTTTTCATCGGGGTAAGGAGCGCGTGAAGGACCGCCTTCTGCACGCTTCGGGCGCTCAGCACCCACGCGGCGACGCGGTTTATCGTCGCGTCGAAGAAGTCGAGCCCGATGAGCGTGCGTTCGAGCGCCCCGCACGATACTATTTCGTACATGAGCGCTCGCAGCTCGTCGTCCAGGACCACCGCGTGGTCGCTGTCCCACCTGACCCCGCGCGACACGTGAAGAGCGATTTTTTCGTTGAACAAAAGCATCGAGGAAACCTTGTCCGAAACGGTTTCGGTCGGATGGAAGTGCCCGCAGTCGAACAGGCAGAGCACGCCCGTTTTCGCCGCGTAGTTCATGTAAAACTCGTGCGAGCCGACCGTGTACGATTCGAGCCCTATTCCGAAAAGTTTCGACTCCACGCAGTCGACGATATGCGAGGGGTCGTATTTTACCGAATAAATTTCGTCGAGCGCTTCCTTAAGGCGCCTGCGCGGGCCGAGCTTGTCCGCCGGCGCGTCCTTGTAGCCGTCGGGTATCCATATGTTGTGCAGGCACGGCGTTTTTAACGCCTCGCCGAAATGCGCCGCTATTTTACGCGTCGCCTTGCAGTGGTCGATCCAATATCTGCGGTTTGCTTCGTTTGGGTCGGAAAGCGTGAACCCCCCCGCGGCCTTTTCGTGCGCGAAAAGCGTCGGGTTAAAATCAAGGCCCAAGCCGCGGTCCGCGGCGAACTTCAGCCATTTGCCGAAATGCTCGGGAAGCAGCTTATCGCGCCCGGCTTTACCCGACGAAGGGTACATCGCGTGCAGGTTGAGCCTGTGGCGCCCCGGAATTAGCGAAAGCGCGAAATCAATGTCGGCCATGAGCTCGCCGATGTTCCTCGCGCGGCCCGGGTAGTTTCCGGTCACGGCAAGGCCCCCGCCGACTCCCCCGTCCTTGTCTTCGAAGCCGTTTACGTCGTCCCCCTGCCAGCAGTGGATCGATAGCTTGAACTTTTTTAACTTACCGATCGCTTCGGCGGCGTCGACGCCAATGCTATCGTAGAATTTCAAAGCGTATTCGAATCTGTCGCCCATAAAGGCCTCCCGTGCGTTTATCGCGCAAGCGCGGTTAACGCGCTCCTGCGCCCAAGCATATCATAATGCGGGCTTACCGCATACGTGATAATATGATTTTCATGGATTTCAACATTTTTTTCGGGATACTGACGAACAGCATCCTGCCCATATTCATTCTCGTCTCGCTCGGGTTCGCGCTCGACAAAAAGTTTAATTTGGACATAAACGCTTTGACAAAGCTTAATTTTTATCTTTTCGTCCCGGCGTTTTCGTTCGTCAACATATTTACCGTGGACATCACGGTGGACCTCGCGAAGATACTGGTGCTTGCGGTGCTGATGCTCCCGCTCAACTACGCGGCGGGTTTTTTGCTTGCCAGGCTTTTGAAGCTCCCGAAAAAAACCGGGAAGGCTTTCGAAAATTCGCTGATGTTCTATAATTCGGGGAACATCGGGATTTCGCTTGTCACGCTGGTTTTCACAAACGCGCCCTTCGCCGACGGCGCTTCGGCGCCGTTTCTCGAGGCGGCGCTTGCGGTGCAGGTGATGGTGCTGCTCGTGCAAAACTTTTCGACCAACACGCTCGGTTTCATAAACAGCGGCGGCGAGGGAATCAACGTAAAGACGGGCGTCGTCCGCGTGCTGAAGATGCCCGTCCCCTATGCGATCGCATGCGCGATACTATTTAAGTTTTTGCCGTTCGACTTTTCTTCGACGCCGTTTTGGCCGTCGCTTTCGTACCTGCGGAACGGCCTCGTCGGCGTCGCGCTTTCTACGCTCGGCGTGCAGCTCGCGAAATCGAGGCTTGACCTAAAGAAAGCCACGCCCTACATAGCCGCGCTGTTTCGGCTCGTCGGCGGCCCCGCGCTCGCCTTCGCCCTGATAAAAATATTTAAGCTGGAGGGCGTGGCCGCCAAGGCGTTCTTCATTTCCGCCGCTACGCCGACCGCCGTAAACACCGCGCTGCTTTCGGTCGAATGCGGCGGTGACGTCGATTTCGCGGTGCAGGCGGTCACGATATCGACGCTTCTTTCCGCGCTTACGATGACCGCAGCCGTCTATTTAGCCCACGCGTTCCTCTAACGGCCTGTTGATCCTCACGTCGTACTTTTTCATCAGGTCGTCGAGCGCCTCGCGCAAAAGCACCGCCTCGCCGACGCTCTGCTTCTGCGAAAGCTCCGTCAGCCGCTTCAACTGCTCGACCGTGTAATGCGAAGTCTTCGTGATCATTTTTTCCTCGCGCGCGAGGCTGACTTTGTTGCGCCCGGAAATCTTCGCGCGGTAGAGCGCGCCGTCCGCCTTCCTCACAAGCTCGACCAAGTTGCAACCGTCGTCGCGGTACGCCGCGATCCCTACGCTGACCGTCGCCTTTACCAAGGCGAGGCGTCCGTTTTTATCCGTTATCTCGCCGACTTCAAGCGTTTCGCGCAGCTTCTCCATTATGAAGAGCGCTCTTTCCTTTTCGATACCGGGTAAAAGAGCCGCGAACGCGTCCCCCGAATACCTGTACAAGTAGGCGGCGTCCTCGTCGATGTTTTTCATGTTCCGCTTTAAGTGGGCGGCGATCCGGCGGAGCACCTCGTCGCCCGCGTCGTGCCCGTATTCCTCGTTGATGCGCAGGAAATTATCGATGTCAAGCAGGCAAAGCGCGAGTTCCCCCTCGATCCTGTCCGCCTTTGCCATCAAATGCCCGAAGTCCCTTTCGAACCGCTCGTACGCGTAAAGGTTCGTAAGCGGGTCGATCGATCTGTTTTCGTTAGACATGCCTGCCTCCTGTGCCCGCGCCGCGTGTACTCAAATATACATTTGCGCGCGTGTTATTTGTTTCGATGTATTTGCGATTGTATTATCACGATAATATTATGTCAATAGTATATCGTATATTTTTTTTCGCCCAAATATCCGCCGGTAATCAAACGCCGGAACCATCGGCGACATAAAACGGGAGCCGCGCATGGCGCGGCCCCCGTTTTGCGGTTAAACTTTTTCGAGCTTCAGCGATTCCAATTCATCACGCGTTTAAAAAAGGCGGCTCAAGCTCGCCGTCGATCAATTAAATACTAACCCCGCCTCAACCTTATGCCCGCGCAGATAATCCTCCGGGCTCATCCGCCTGCCGCCGGAAGGCTGCATCGAAACGGCCTTAAGCGCGCCGTCGCCAGTTTTTATCGCAAGCCCCTTCTTAACGTCGGCGCAAAGGATCGTTCCGGGCGATCTGCTTGCGTCGCTTGCGTCGAGCTCGATTCGTTCGAATTCCCAAAACCTTATCGGTTCGCCGTTTAAGTAGGCGTGCGGCGCGGGCCAGGGGTCGTATGCGCGCGCCATGTTTATGATCAAATCCGACCCGGCCGCAAAGTCGATATGCCCGTCTTCCTTTTTAATGGCGGGGGCGAACGTCGCGGTCGAATCGTCCTGCTTCGTAAATACGGCGGTTCCGTTTTCGACCGCCTCAAGCGCGGAAAGCGCGCATTCGCCGCCGAGCAAGGCGAGCCTGCCTTGAAGGCTTTCGAAGCGCTCGTTTCTGCCGATTGCAATTTTTTTTTGAAAAATGATGTCGCCGGCGTCCATCGCCTTGGCTATTTGTATCACGGAAATGCCGGTTTCGGTATCGCCGTACTTTATCGCGGCTTGTATCGGCGAGGCGCCGCGGAACTTTGGCAGAAGCGACGCGTGCGGATTAAGCGTTCCAAACTTAGGCGCCGAAAACAGGCGCCTTGGCAGCATCAAGCCGTACGCCGCGACGACATATGCGTCCGCGCGAAGCGAGATTATCATGTCTTGGATTTTTTTGCCGCGGAGGGTTTCGGGCTGATAAAAAGGAATTTTATTTTTTTTGGCAAATTCTTTGACGGGCGGGCTCTTTAACTTGTTTCCCCTTCCGCTCGGGCGGTCGGGCTGGGTGACGGCGGCAAGCACGTCGTGCTTTGAAAGAAGTGACTCGAGCACGACGCTTGCGAATTCGGGCGTGCCGAAAAAGACGATCTTCATGATATGGCGCTAATCGGTTTCAACGGTTGCGGCGTCGTTGTCGCGGATATTGTCGGCGCGGTCTAAAAACAATACCCCGTCCAAATGGTCAAGCTCGTGGCAGATCGCGGCGGCAAGCAAATCGTCGCCCTCTAAGGTGTACATCACGCCGTTTCGGTCAAGCGCCTCCACCTTGACGTGCGCGGGCCGCTCTAAGTCGCCGCATTTTCCCGGAACGGAAAGGCACGCCTCGTTCCGTCTTTGCTCTCCGTACTCCGAGACTATCTTCGGGTTTATCATTTCGTACAGATTTTCTTCCATTTCGATTATCGCGATGCGCCTAAGCACGCCGACCTGCGGGGCGGCAAGACCCAGACCGTTCCTGTCGCGGAGCGTGTCGAGCATATCGTCGAGCAGCTTGAACGTCCCTTCGTTTATTTTTTTTACGTCCTTCGCCTTCTTGCGGAGGATTTCGTCGCCGTACGTCCTGATCGACCTTAGCGCCATCGGCGTCACTCCATGTTCGCCGGATCAAGAGCCAAGCGCGCCGTGATGCCGGACACAGCTTCGTTTTCCCGGAGTTTATTTACGCAGTAAAGCGCGAATTTTTTAAGCAGATTTTCGTCCTCGCCCTTGACGAGGAGTTTCCAGCGGTACTGCTCCTTAATCTTGGAAACGTTCGCCGGCGATGGGCCCAGCGTCTCGAACATGCCCTTCTTGTTGCAATAGCGCATGATCGCAGCGAGCGTGTGGAGCGAACCGATGACCGCCCTTTCGTCGGGGCCGGTAAAAAGTATCGAAAACACGTGCGTGAAGGGCGGATAGTTGAGCGTCTTCCTTATCGTGATCTCGTTTTCGTAAAACGCCTCGTAGTCGCCGCTTTGCGCGTAGTTGATCGCGTAGTGCTCCGGATTGTAGGTCTGTATGTAGACTCGGCCGGGCTGCGCGGCCCTTCCCGCCCTTCCGGAAACCTGCGCAAGCAGCTGGAAGGTGTGTTCGCCCGAACGGAAGTCGCCAGAATAAAGCGAGACGTCGGCGGCGACCACCCCGACAAGCACGACTTCCGGAAAATCCAAACCCTTAGCGATCATCTGCGTCCCGATCAAAACCTGCGCCTCGCCGCGTCCGAACGCCGCGAGTATCTTCCCGTGGCCGTCCTTGACGCGCGTGGTGTCGAAGTCCATCCTCAGGCATTTAACCTCGGGCCAGAGGCGGTTGACTTCCTCCTCGACGCGCTGCGTCCCGATCCCGAAATATTTTAGGTACTCCGACCCGCAAGCCGGGCAAATTTTCGGGCAGGCGACGCTTTTCTGGCAGTAATGGCAGACGAGCCTATCGCCAGCCGCGTGCCAAGTGTAGCAGACGTCGCAGCGGTCGCATTTAAGCGCGTCGCCGCATATACGGCACGAAACGTACGTCGAATGGCCCCGCCTGTTTAAAAATATCATAGCCTGTTTGCCGCGCTCAAGCGTTGCGCCAAGCGCGCCGGCGAAGGGCCTGCTGAATATCGAAGGGTTGCCCTCGATAAGCTCAGTGCGCATATCGACGACGCAGACCTCCGGGAACATCCCGTTCACGCGGTTCTTAAGCTTTATCAGCTCGTAGCCCGCGCCGGCTAAGTGGTAGCTTTCGAGGCTCGGAGTGGCTGAGCCGAGCAGCACGAGCGCCCCGGTCAGCTCCGCGCGTTTTTTCGCGACTTCGCGCGCGTCGTATTTCGGCGAAATCTCGGAATGGTAGGTGTGCTCGTGCTCCTCGTCGATTATTATCGCCCCGAGTTTTTCGAACGGCGCGAAGACCGCGGACCTTGGACCGATCACGATGCCGATTTCGCCGTCCTTCGCCTTCTTCCATATCGCGAACCGCTCCCCTTCCGAGAGGCGGCTGTGCGTCACGGCGACCTTGTCCCCGAACCTCGCCGAAAAAAAGTCCACCGTCTGCGGCGTAAGCGCGATTTCGGGAACCAGGACGATCGCCTGTTTCCCGGATTCGACCACGCCGGATATGAACCTTATGTAAACCTCCGTCTTGCCGCTTCCGGTCACGCCGTGCAGCAAGACGGGCGGAGGATCCTTCCTTTTTGATATCGACTCAATCTTTTTGATGGCGCGGCTCTGTTCGTCCGTCAGCTCGGGCTGCCCGGCTGGCTTAATTTCCGCGGCGGGCGAAGCCTTGCGCGAGCGCTTCTTGCCGCCCTTGCCTAATCCCGCGGGCAGCATCGTCCGCACGCAGAGCGCGAGCGGCGTAAAATACTTTTCACCCATCCAGGCGGCTAGCTCAAGCGTTTCTTTATTTAAAACGGGATAATCGTCAACCAAGCCCGCGATTTCCTTGATCAATTCAAGCGCGAAGCCGGGTTCGTCGTCCAGCGCGAAAACGACGGCGTTTCTTAGTTTTTCTCCCAGCCCGAACGGCACTTTAACCCTGCGTCCCGGTCCGATCGAATCGCATAGGCACTCCGGTATCGCGTATGTGAAGAGCCTGTCAATCTTTTCGCTCGCCGAATCCACGCAAACGCGGGCGTATTTGCCCGAAGCGGGCGTCATTCTATATCGTTGTCCGCGTCCTGGTCCCGGTAGTCGACTCCGTCGTATATCGCATACGGATCTTTTTCGTCCTCGTGCTCTTCGCCGTAGCGGTGCTTGTACATGCCGTCCGCGTCCTCGTCGTCCAGCGCGTACGGGTCGGGATGGTATTTGTCCTTAAGGTCCTCCCTGAGGTCGTCCTTCGAGACCCCGGTCATGTTTTTATACTTGTTTTGCGCGTTAAGCATATGCTCGTAATTTCCGTCGAGCATATCCTCCTGCACCTTTATGATAAGCTTGCCCTCGCTCATTTCGTTGATAGCGATCGAAACCGCCCGGTCGGTCGGCGCGTAGGTTAGCGGGTTAGCCCCGTCGATTATCTGCCTCGCGCGTTTCGCGGCGGCGAGCACGATCGTGTATCGGCTTGTGATCTTGCTGTCGACAAGTTTGTTTTCGTTGATAAGGTCCATTAATTCGGAATAGGAAGGTCTAAGCATCGGTTTCTCCTTAATTATTTATAAAATGACTTAACGTGTCTTCCCTGCGCCAAGGTTTCATCCGTTCGACCGCAACTATCGCGTCGATCTTTTCCACCGCCTTCTCGACGTCGTCGTTGACGACGAGGTATTGGTATTTGTGCGCTTGCTCGATTTCTTCGAGCGCCCGCCTAAGTCTGTCGTCGATCGTCACGGAGTCCTCGGTGTTGCGTTTCTGCAGGCGGCGCGTAAGCTCGGAAAGCGTCGGAGGCAGCAAAAAAATCAGCACGGCTTCCGGAAACATCTCCTTAACCTGCAGCGCACCCATCACCTCGATCTCAAGCACCACCACCCTGCCCTCCGCGATCTTTTCCTCGACGTAGCCGCGCGGGGTGCCGTAGTAATGCCTGACGTAGAGCGCATGCTCGAGCAGTTCGTTGTCCCGCCTCATCCTCGCGAATTCTTCTTCGCTTCGGAAGAAGTAGTCCCTGCCCTCCAATTCTCCTTCGCGCGGGCCGCGGGTGGTTACCGAAACGGAAAGGGCGTAGCCCTTTAACGGGTCTAGCTTCTTTACGACCGTGCCCTTGCCCGAACCGGAAGGCCCCGAGATGATTACGAACATGCCGTCCATCTATTCCTCCGCGTCGTCTTCGAAACTCGCGTTGACCCGGTTTGATATCGTTTCGGGCTGGATGGCGGAAAGCACGATATGGCCGCTGTCCATCACCAACACCGCGCGCGTCTTCCTTCCGTGCGTCGCGTCGATCAACACGCCCTTGTCGCGCGCCTCGGTAATCATGCGCCTGACCGGCGACGACTCGTTGCCGACCATCGCTATGACGCGCCCCGCCGGGATCCGGTTGCCAAAACCGACGTTGATCATCCTGTACTGCTGCACGGCCGCCCCCTCACTCTATATTCTGCACCTGTTCCCTCATTTTTTCAATCTCCGCTTTCAAGTCGAGCATCAGCTTGGTAATCGCCCGGTCGTTCGACTTCGAGCCGATCGTGTTCGCCTCGCGGTTGAATTCCTGCATTAAAAAATCCAGCTTGCGCCCAGGCGACTCTTCTTGCGAAAGCATCGACTCCATTTGCGAGATATGGCTCTCGAGCCTCGTGATTTCCTCGTCGATGCAGGATTTTTCGGCGAAGATGGCGATTTCGGTAAGCAGCCTCCCCTCCTCCGGCTCGTAGCCGGTGCCCTTGAGCGCCTCCGCTATCCGCTCGCGAAGCCGTGCGGCGTGCTCGCCCTCGATTTCTTTCGAACGTGCCTTTATTTGGCCTAAAATAAAGCCCACGCTCGCGTTTTTTTCTAGGAGGTCGCGCTTAAGCGCGCCGCCTTCGGCTTCGCGCATCCCGTTGAACGCCGCGAGCGCCGAATCCAGCGCCGCATTTAGCGTTTCGTAGACCGAAGCCCGCGAATCGTCGTCGTACGAATCCTTTTCGATCGAAAAAATTTCGGGGTGCGAGGCCAGCACCTGCAGGGTGACGCCCCCCGAAATGCCGTAGCGCGCGGCGATTTCGGAAAGCGCGCTTTCGTACGCGTCCGCGAACGCCGCGTTTACGCTTACGCGCACGTCTCCCGCCGCGAATGTCTCGTAATTTATGTAAACGTCCGTCTTGCCCCTGGATATCTCGCGCGCGAGCCTCTTGCGGAGCTCGTCCTCGTATGGGTTGAGGAATCTCGGAAGCTTTATGGTTATGTCGGAATAGCGGTGGTTGACCGATTTTATCTCGACTTTGAAGCGGCGGCCCTCCGAAATCCGCTCGCCTTTTCCGTAGCCCGTCATGCTTCTAATCATTCGGAAGCGTCCCTTTCTATATGCTATAATCAAAAAAAAACGAGGAGCCCGCGTTGCGTCATAAAATCGATAAGGTCAGGCTGCTTCTCCCGTCGCCCGAAATGGTCAACCGCGCGATGGAATTCCGCGCGGAATACCTAAAGGCCGGCGAAATAAAAATCAACGGCTCGCGCGCCCTGCACGACTTCGGCAACTTCCGCGAATGGCTCAAGGCGGTCAAAAACACGGAAGCAACCGACGAAATCCCCTCGTCCACGTTTTTTTTGGTGCGCGTTTCGGACGGTTTTATCATCGGGATTTGCAACATCCGCCACCAAACGGACGAACGCCAAATCCCCGAAGGCCATGTCGGCTACTCCGTCCGCCCGACCATGCGAAAGAAAGGCTACGGTACGGAGCTTCTGCGCCTCGCCTTAATAAAAGCCGAATCGCTTGGCGTAATCGAGGCGGTCGTCTCTTGCAAGAAAACGAACGCCGCTTCAAAACGCGTCATCGAAAAAAACGGCCTGCGGTTCGAGCGCGAATTCGTCTACGAGGACGGCGAAACCGTGCTTATGTACAAGAAAACCTTTTAACTAAGCGTCCCCTCGCTTGGGAAACGAAACGGTAAATTCGGTCCCGACGTCCTGCTCGCTGTATACGCCTATCGTCGCGTTGTGCGCCCTCACTATCATGTCCGCCATCGCAAGCCCGAGGCCGAACCCGGGCGTCTTGCTGTTCCTCGACTTATCCGCGCGGTAGAAGCGCTCGAAGATGTACGGGAGGTCCTCCTCGCCTATGCCCCTTCCGGTATCCTTCAATGTGAAGTAGCTTCCCTTGTCGTCGCCCGAGACCGTTATGTACATCGGATCGGAAACTTCCTTCGCGTACTTCACGCCGTTGTCCAAAAGCAGGCGTATCAGTTGGAGGATCATTTCGTAGTTGCCCTGCACCGACTCGATCGATTCCTCGACCAAGATTATCTTGGTGTCCTTGTATATTATCGCGGATTCCTTTATCGCGTCGGCGGCCGTCTCGTTGAGCGAAACCGCCTCGTTAATGGCGCGCGAGGACGCCTCCTCTCCCCGGGTCAACGCCAGGAGCGATAAGATCAGCGAGTTTATCCTGTTTGTCTCAGCCTTTATCGCGTCGATCGATTCCTGCATCACGCGGGGATTGTTCTTGCCCCATCGGTCCATCAGGTCCGCGTAGCCCTTGATCACCGCGATCGGGGTGCGCATCTCGTGCGAGGCGTCCGAAATGAAAAACGCCTGCTTTCGCACGTCTTTCTCAAGCCTGCCTATCATCGCGTTCATCGTGTCGACCAATTGTCTGACCGCGGCGTCCCTCGACGGCGCCTCTATCCGCTGGTTGAGGTTTTCGATGTATATGCGTTCCGCTATTTCGCTAATGTGCAGGATCGACGAACGCAGGCCCCTCCGGCTGGATGTCCCCGCCGAAAGCCTCGGGCACGCGCCCGCGCGCCGCTGGTTGTGGAAGCGGTTATTCCTGCTCCTTCGCGTAATAACCCACTCCCCTGATCGTCCTTATGATCTTCGTGCCGAAACGCTCGTCTATCTTGGTGCGAAGATACCTGATGTAGACGTCGACGATGTTGGCGTGGCCGCCGTAGTCGGCGCCCCAGACCGCCTTTATAATCTGGTCGCGCGATAGCACGACGTTTTTGTTTTGAATCAGATGCACGAGCAAATCAAATTCGGTCTTGGTAAGGTCTATCACGGATTCTTCGTGCTTCACCATGCGCTGCTGCGAATCTATCGTTAGCGGCTTGAATTCGAAGACGCCCATTTCGTCCTTCTCTTCCTTGACGAACGTCTTCTTTAGCGCGGCGCGTATCCGGGCCAAGAGTTCCTCGATGGCGAACGGTTTGGATATGTAATCGTCTGCGCCGGAATCAAGCCCCATGACCCGGTCCATCACCTCGTCCTTGCATGTGATGATCACGACCGGCGTGTCGGAATTTTTTCGGATGCGCCGAAGCACCTCGAGGCCGTTGATGCCGGGCAGCATAAGGTCAAGCAGCACGAGGCCGTATTCGCCCTCGTCGAACTTTTCGTACCCGATCCTCCCGTCGTAAGCCACTTCCACTTGATATCCTTCGTGCGTAAGCTCAAGCTCCAGGTACCTCGCCAACTGTTCCTCGTCCTCGATCAGCAGGATGCGTTTTCCGTTCATCAAGACCTCCATCGGTTATTAATCGTTTCGCCCTACCTATATCCGCCGTACCTTCCGAAATTTTGGCTCACCCGCCAGCGGTCCCGCGGCGCCCTTCTGCGGCCGGCTATCGCCACCGTAAACCCCGCGACGCCGAACGCGAATCCCGCCGCGCCGAACCAATACGGGAACGCGCTTTTGGAAAAAACCCTTTCAAAAGTCGCTATATAGTAGTCCATGTCGCTGTCGTAGCTTTTCGCGATGACCTCGTGCGCGGCTATGAGCGTGCCCTCGAAAACCGTCTCGCCGTCGAGTTTGTACGTTACCGCGCCGAGCGTCGCGCCTTCCTCTATTGGCGCGACGAACGCGTCCGGCTCATCCTCCGAAAGCAGTTCCTCGTTATAATGCACCTTTCGCTCGAGCCTCGCGTGCTCGGCCTTGCTCATGAAATGCGCGGCGTCCTCGCCGAAAAGCAGCTCGACGAAACCGTCGTCCTCGAGCCTTGGATTTGAGACCGGCATCTTTTCAAGCGTATCGCCCTGCCTGTGTATGGTTTCGTAGGCGAAGTTTTCGAATCCGTATTCGAAAAGCATCTGCGAGTCCTGCCACCTGCCCGGGTCCTTAGAGTTGAAAACCACCGCTACAAGCTCGATTCCGTTCTTTTGCGCCGCCGACGCCAGGCAGTCGCCAGCCTGGTCGGTGAATCCGGTCTTGATTCCCGTGGCGTAGGGGTAGTAGTAGTCGCCCGCCTGCAGCAGGCGGTTATGGTTCGCCCAGTTGTATTGCAAAACTTTCGCCCCGTCGTGCGCAATCCCGCCGAGGCTGTCTCCGACGTACTCCCGCTCGCCGGCGATCTGGCGGAGCGAATCGTTTTTCATGTACGCGCGGCATATGATCGAAAGGTCGTAGGCGGTCGTGTAATGGTTATCGCTGTGAAATCCGTAGGTGTTGTCGAAATTCGAGTGCAGCGCGCCGAGGCTCCTGGCCTTTTCGTTCATCAGCTCGCAGAAAGTCCTCTCGGCGTCCACGTAGGGAATGTTCTGCCGGTTTTCTTTAACGCGCACGGCGTTAAGCGCGATGACGCAGCCGGTCTCGTTGCCCGAGCGTATGATTAGCGCGCGGATAAGGTTTCTAACAGTTATCGTTTCGCCTATGACGTGCAGGTTTGTCGCGTAGTCGGCGGGAAGCCCAACGATCTCCTGCCCCACCGTAAGCACCTGGTCGATGTCGAGGTAATCCAGCGCGACGAGCGAGGTGAGTATCTTCGTCATGCTCGCCGGATACATCCGAGCGTGCTCGTTTTTAGCGTAAAGCACCTTGCCCGAGACCTGCTCGACCAAAATCACCGATGGCGAAATCGTCGGGATGATCTCGGACGCGAAAGCCGAAGCCGACGCCGGGACGGGCGCGCCAAAGACGCCGATCATTAGCATCACAGTAAAAATGATTCGCGGTTTCATTAATTGCTAATTATAAAATAATAATTATTAAAACGCAATGAAATACTGCGGCCGCGAAAATTCCGGCATTATTAAGGCAAGGCTTTCGGAACGTAAAAAAAACCGCCGGCGTGCTGCCCAAAAAACGGCGCCATGATTATATTTGCATTAAATTTCGGCAAACCGATCGGCGAACGCGCCGATACGAATCGCTTTGATACGGCGCTTGCATAGTCGAAATCGTTCCGGGGTTTGAGGCGAAATACAATATTTTTACTATTTTCAAATTGGCATTTACTTTGACGCGACGTCGCGCTCTATACTTGGCACGGCCCAGTTCGCCGGGACTTTCATCAGAAAGGATTAACCATTGTGAGACTAGCCACGATAAGCGAGATTTCAAGAAAGCTTGGCTTCTCGACCCGTACCCTGCGCTATTATGAGCAAATCGGGCTGATTGAGAGCGTAAAAAAGGACGACTACGCCTATCGCACCTATGACGAGGATACGGTCAGGCGTTTGCAGCAAATCCTTGTCTTGCGGAAATTGCGAATCCCGCTCAAGCAAATCGCCTTGATTTTGCAAAGCGAAAACACGGCGGTAATTATTGAAGCGTTTCAAGAGAATTTGAACAAAGTGGACGATGAGATTACTGCGCTGTCTACCATTCGGGATATTATCAATACGTTTATAACACGATTGAAAGACAGCATCAATGAAGACATTAAATTGAATCTACTGGACGATACA
>WREB01000003.1 GCA_009779525.1 Defluviitaleaceae bacterium | reverse complement strand
CTTTTGGCAGGGTAGATAACCGCCCTGTTTGGGTTAAGCCAATGCAGGCCCCAGACGATCGTCAAAAATTCCGACGTATAATCGTAATCGCCTGAGGCGATGTCGGCATATTCGTTGTTAACGTTATCAAGGTCCGCCGAGCCGCCGCCCGAATGATTTTGGCCGCTGCTTGCGTCAAGCCCCGGCTCGAAACTGCCGTTGCCTTCGTCGACTGGTCCTTTCGGCGCGCCGCAGCCGGACGCCAAAAACAACAAAAAAATAACCGGCCAGATAAATATATATTTATTAGATTCGATCATACCGTTTCTTTTATTTATTGGTCGCCGGCAGCTTGTTGAAGAATTCGTTCCACACATCGAGCCCGTTCGCGCGAAGCGCGTCCATATAGGCGTCCCAGTCTTGCTCCGCGTCTTTTGTCCCTGCGATCACGTCGCGGTAGAAATCGTCCGCAATTTTTTGCAAGCACTTCGCGCTTGTCAGTGACGCGAACGGGTATGTCCCGCTTAGCGCCCTGCGCTCGTCCTCGAACAAGCCTTCCGGGTCCGTTTTATACGGATCTTTGTAAAGCGACGCGCCCGGGCCCGTCGCGTACTTATAAAGGACGTCCGACGGGTACAGGTAAGCTTCCCTTCCGGCGTTTCCGTCCTTGATAAACGTCGAAAACACCCCGACGGGTTCGATTGTGTTTTTATGAGGGAGGATCGCCGAATCGTAGGGCGCGCCGCCCCATTCGAAGTCGGCGCCTTCGAAGCCGTGGTTGACTGTCACGTACAGCTCGGGATCGAAGGAAATTTCGTCGAATATCTGCAGGATGCGGATTAGCTTTTCGTCGGTTAAATCCGCGTTTAAGAGAAAAAACATGTAATCATTTACAACCGCGCCGGCGGCCCTTGGGCGCATCGACCCCTGCTTACCTTCGGGGCCGATTTCGGGCGGGGTCAGCAAAAATTTTATATCGGCGTTGTCGGCGTGAAAGAGGGCGCTCTCGATGTAGCCCGGCAAATAATTATTTTCGCCGAACATCGAATCAAACCGCATGCTTGCGCGGCCCACAATGCAGCTGCTTATGTATATTTGCGTATAATATTGCCTGCTTTCGACGAAGCAGCTTCCGTTTTTAACCAAGCCGGCCATAAACGATAAGAATTTTTTAAAGGCGTAGCTCGCGAACCACGCCACCGCCTCGCCGTCCTGCTCCATGTTGATCGAGCGGATCCCGTACATCCGCATCAGGGAGTCGAGGTTCGCGCTGTCGTAAATCAAATTTCCCGTAATCACCATCGCCTGCTGGTATAGCGAATTGGTATTTACTGGCACATTGGGGTTGCTTTTTCCGCCCTTCATTTCGGCGAACAACCCGAGTATCGCCTCGAGCTCGTAGCTGTCAAACGGCGTTTCGGTGAAGTAGATCCTGTCGCCGATCTCAACCACTTCGCCCTTCGGCGCGAATCCTATCTCGTCGAGCCAGTCGTAGCGGTAGACGGAATAATACTCGAGCGCGTCACCCTGATAGACGATGTTCGGCAGCTTGTACGCGTTTTCTTCGTTCGTCGGGTTTTCGTATTTGCCCGGCGTTTCCTTTTTTGGCCAAGCAGCGCGTAATAGCGCGGCGCGTATTTTTTTATCAAATCCCACGGGACTTTTTTTACCGCGCCGCTTTTTATCAAATCACTTAGGTTGATGCCGCGGTTATAAAAAATGTCGGGGAGGCGGCCCTCCTCGATCATTAACGGTAAAAAATCATATGAGCTTATCAGTAGGGTGTCGATTCCGACGTTAAAGCGTTTGTTTATTGTTTCCGCGATTTTACTGGCATCCGGGTAAGCGATGGGGGAAGTCTTGTTCATTGAATGTATTCCCCAGACGATCGGCAAAAACTCCGTCGAATAATCAAATTCGCCGGAGGCGATGTCGCCGTAGTCGGCGTAGTCGGCGACTTCTTTCGGCGTAGGCTCATCGACAGTCGCTATAGTTTCGGCGCTTGGCGCGGCGTCTTCATTATTGGCCGCGCCGGGCTCGCCCGACGCGCCGCAGCCAAAAATATAAAAAGTTATGGTTAATGACGCGGCCAATAAAAATAATACGGATAATTTATTCGGGCGGGCAGGGTTTGCCATCGTATTCCCACTTAATTAAATGGATTGGTAAAAACGTTTTCCTTACCTATTTTATACAGTTTAAAAACGCGGGCAGCCGCAGTTTTAATTAAAACGGCATCCTGACCAACCGCATGTCCCCGATCAAAAACTCCGGATCGTCTCCATGGCACTCAAGCACGAGCGAAGCCGACTTAAGCGTCCCGACGATCACGATATCAAAGAAGCCGCCGTGGTCCTTGTAGTTCATGTCGTAGTAGTCGCCCTTGTTCGGGTATTTGGTCTGTATTTCGAAATCGACCGTCTCGGTTTTTTCGCCCTCGTCGTCGGCATAAATTATGGACAGCGTCGCGGGCTTGGTCTCCTCGCCGTTTATGCAAACGACCGCCACCGCGTAGTACTCGCCGCTCCCGGCTTCCTTTAGCGCCTCGGTCACGTCAAACTCAAGCGACCCGTCGGGCACGCGCCACGCGTCGACGACGTCCGCGCCGTTGTTGCTTTTGTAGCGGACGACGGTTTCGGGCTCGACGCGCCGCATGTTGGTTTCCTCGAAGTCCGGGTTAATCAACAGAAAATCGTCGTCGCCAATCCCCATCCAATAGAATGAAAGCCCGTCCAGCCAAACGTCTTCGGTGAAGCCCTCGATGTAGAGCCCGTAGTAGGTGAACGTGCCCCGGTAGTTGAGGTTAAACACCGTGCCGCGCCTTGTATAACCCCGGTCGTTAATATCCGCGGCGCGGCCCCAGCGCCAGTACCAGCCCGCGCCGGTCGAGCCGCCGAGCATTTCGTAGAGCAGCGTTTGGGGCGCGGCCGATTTCGCGTAATACTCGAGGTAGTAGTAGCCCGGCCCGTGGTGCGCCAGCACCTCGGCCATCGGTATTATTATGTGCTCCTTTTCGCCGCTGCGGCTGCCGAGGCGAAGCGTGAAGCTTTCACCGCCCGGGCGCGCGCCGTCCCATTCGACGGTCAGGTTAGGGTTTTCCTCGTCGCCGCCGAGCCTCCAGCTCGCCAGCTCGAGCAGGTCGTTTTCATAAAAGTCCGGGTACGTCCTCGTGAACAGGTTTTCAGGCCGCTCGATAGTTTCGGCCGCGATGTCCGGCTCGTCTTCGGGCCAAGCAGGCTCGCTTGTTGGAGCATCGTCCGGCGCGGCGATCGCTTCGTAATCGGCGGATTGGGTCGGTGATGGCGGCGCCTCGGGGGTCGCGTTTGGCTGCGGCGTTTCGGCGCCGCCGCAGCCGGACAGGAAAAGCGCTAATAAAAACGATGCGATTATCAGAATCGAACGGTATCTGTTCATTTGAAAACTCCCTTGCGATTTATGTTAGTTAACGTCATCCGCCCGTCACGATACTTGCAAGTTCGAGCGGCTCGAGGCTTCTGCCGTCTTTAAAGACGCGCATGTTGCCCGCGGAAATCTCGTCGATTAAGATCACCTCGCCGCCGTTTCGCCCGAACTCGAGTTTAAGGTCGTAGAGGTCGCAGCCGAAGCGCTCGAGCTCCGCCTTAAGCAGCCTGCTGATTTTTTGCGTCTGCGCCTTAAGCGATTCGTATTCGCCGTTCGAAAGGATGCCGAGCATCGCAAGCGTGTCCTTGGTTATCGGCGGGTCCTCGCGCGCGTCGTCCTTAAGCGTCACCTCGACTAGCGCGTCAAGCTCCATTCCGGTTTCGGCGTAGCCGCCGTACCGCCTGACGAAGCTGCCCGCCGCCTTAAAGCGGCAGATGACCTCGACTCCGTCGCCGAAGGAAGTCGCGGGAAGCACCTCCATTTCGGCGGCGTCGAAGTCGGCGCGCACGAAATGCGTCCTGACCCCGTTTGAGGCGAGCATCGCGAAAAAATGCGCCGTAAGTTTAAGTCCGCCCTTGCCAAGGCCTTCGATCGACAGCGCGACGGTGTTCGAACCCGGGTCGAACACGCCGTCGGTCCCCGTCGCGTCGTCCTTGAACTTAAGCAGATAGTTACCGTTTTCCAGCTCGTAAACGGTCTTCGTCTTTCCCTCGTAGATATGCTTCATCGGCGTCATGCGGCTCCTCTATGGTTTATTTTCGGTCTATAAGGACGAAAGCCCGGATCGTTTCGGTCAAACGCCATCCGGGCTTTCTTGCGGTCGTAGAGCTTCTTGCTTTCGAGGATTTTTGTCACGGGATTCACTCCGCCCCAGCTTCCCCTTTCCTTGCCGTAAAGCTCCTTCCTCGCCTTCTTGCTCAACTTGTCGCGCGGCACGAACCTTTTCATGCAGGCCGCCCCCCTTCGACAGTATTATATATTTAAAATCGATTCGGTCAATCCGCGGGCGTTCCGACGGGTTTCCTCTTCGCGCGAACAATCGCCCTGACGATCAGCATCATTATTATTCCCGCGGCCGCGCAGCACGACGCGATAACGAACGCCGGAAACATCAGGTCGATGTTTTTGGTCGCGAGGTTCTTATAATAGCCCGCGATCTGCGACGAAATTATCGCGCCGCAGCCGAAGCCCAGGAGCACGAGCCCGTAGTTGGTCGCCATGTGCTTTGGCCCGAACAAATCCGCGGTAAGCGACGGGAACGTTCCGATGATTCCGCCGTAGAAAAACCCTATGAACGCGATCAGCACGTAGACGAGCGGGCCCGCGGCGGCGTTTACCAGAAGCGATAAAAGCGCGGTGCCGGCCAAAAGAATCAGTATCGTGTTGATCCTGCCGAGCTTGTCCGAAATCATCCCCCAAAGCAGTCTTCCCATCGAATTGGTGAGCGAAATCGCAAGCACGCCGACCGTCGCGGTCTCGGCGAGACCCTTCGCCTCGGCGATGGGCTTGGCGAAGCCGATCATCATAAGCCCGCCCATGCAGGCCAGCATCAGCGTGAATGTCGCGAGGTAAAACTGCGGGGTCTTAAGCATCTCAGAGGAAGTAAGGCTTTTTATGTCAAGTTTAGCGCCGCCCCTGGCGGCCTGGCCCGCCTTGTACCCTTCGGGCGGGTTTTTCATGAAGGCGCTGCCTATCCCGCAGACGACGAGAAACGACGCGCCAAGCGCGAGAAACGTCTTGGGCTCGCCGAAGCCCCTGCCGCCGAAGACGACGATCAGCTTTTCGACGATCGGGGTGAACAGCACGCCTCCAAGCCCTATCGCCGAAACGATAATCCCGGTGACGAAACCCTTCTTGTGGGGATACCATTTTTGGGCGCACGCGATCGTGGTCGAGTACGAGAAGCCCATGCCGAGCCCGCCCATCACGCCGTAGGTCAGCCAAAGGAGCCACGCGTACTCCGCCTTCGCAAGCGAAGCGAGCATGAAGCCAAGCCCCAGCACGATCCCGCCGAAAAAAACCACCCTGCGCGTCGTGAAGACGGTCGTCAGCTTCCCTCCCACGACGCTTCCGACCGCAAGCATCGCGAGAAGCAGCGAAAACGTCAGGCCCGCGGCCGCGTTGTCGCCGCCAAAAAGGCTGTTGGCGATGCCCGTCTGGAAGACGCTCCAGATGTACGCGGTGCCTAGCGTAAGCTGTATCGCTATCGAAGCAGCGACCACCGCAAATCCACGTTTTTGTTCCATTTCCAAAACCTCCTAAAATATAAAGGGGCCTCGCCGGTATGCCGACGAAGCCCCTTAAAGCCAGCGCTTTAAATCATGACTCAGCCATCGGCATGGTTATGCGAAGCGTCGCCCTTTACGGCGGCGCCGCTAATAATTATGATGCCGATGACGTTAAAGCTACGGTTCATGATCTTCCCCGCTTCTTGGTCCGCGTATGCTCGCACGAAACTCGCGGCGTGTCAAGCAAAACATTATTATACGCGGATCTTAACTTCGCACATCCGTTGCGGCGTTTGCAATCGCCGCGCAAACGCATGGTTGAAATTCGCCATGCGCGCGGCAAATGGTCAGCGCCCCCCGATTTTTTCCATCGCGGCGGGCGGAATCGATTCCGCTTCCGCCAGCCGCCATCTGAGGACGATTTGGCTGCTCGCGCTTATCCATAAAAATTCGCCTGGCATAGGCTGGACTTCGCCCCGCGAAAGGCCGCTTTCGGGGCTGTAGACGGTGAAGGATACTTCTTTGGGCTTCCCGGTTTCGTCGTACGCGGTGAGCGAATACGCGACCCCTTCGCCGATAGGCTCGCCGTTCATCGAACGCATCTGTACTTGCGCGACGTCGTAATCCAGCGGGACCATCGCGTAGTAATCGGCGCCGACGTAGCGGTTAGCGTAATAATTCCTGCCCCAGAGAGCCAGCGCAACGACGGCCGCGGCGGCGCAGACGAGAAGCGCGGTAAAAAGAACCTTCGGTTTCATCCTAAAACTCCATTTCCTTTTTTTCGAACGCGGCGACCGAGACCGCGGCCGCCGCTGCCAAATACAGCGCGTATATGGCGAACGGCATAAGCGCCGGCGTCCCTTCGGCGATCGCGGAAATTAATTTGTTTACGACGCCAGGTACTAAATAGTCGGCAAGGCCGGGCGCGAACTGGCGAAACGCCGCGGCTATAAGGCCGCCCACAACGCCGAACGATAGCAGCAAATAAGCCGCGACGGCGAACGTCGCGCGCTGCAGGCCGTAGACCACGACGCCGGACATGGCCGAATACGCGGCGCTCATCAAAAAATATCTTAACGACTCGATGAAAACGGACGCCGCGGCCTGCGCGTCCGCCCCCGCCCCAAGCGTCGCGTACGCGGCCAGATGGAAAAGCGGCGCAAGGACGAAGACGGCCGCGTTTAAGCATAAAGCGACGGCGAGTTTCGTTAAAACTATTTGCGCCTTGCCCACCCCGGCGCCGACCAGCGCGGTCAGGGTTTTCGAGTTTAAGTCGTCGACATATACCGAAGCGAATACGAATCCGCCCGCGACAGGCGGAAGGAACAAGAAGAAATTTGACGCGTCCCTTAGCGCGGATTCTGCGCCGAACCCGCCCGACCGGACGAACGCGGCGAGGAAGTATGCCGCGGCAAGCGCGCCGAAATATGCGTACGCGCTTTTTTTGCGAAGCAGCCTGTAGAACTCGCCGCGCATAAGCCTAATCACTCGCGCCGCCCCCGATTAGCCGCAGGAAGTATTCTTCCAGCATGGTTTCCTTCCGGTGCAAGTCGCGGACCTCGACGCCCGCCTCGACCAGCGCGCGCGCGATCCGGTGGGGCTGATCGATTTGCTCGCGCAGCCTTATCCGTCCGTTTGCTGCCTCCGCCCCGGTAATCCCGATGGATTCGAGCGCGGACAGCGCGGCTTTGATGTCGCCGGCTTCTATTTCCAATACGCTTCCGGTTTGCCGGTGGAGCTCTTCGCGCGTTATTTCGCCGACAAGCGAGCCTTGTTCGATAAACCCGAAGCGCGTCGCAACCAAGTCGAGTTCGCTCAGTATGTGGGACGATATGACGAAAGTTGTGCCGAAGTTCGCATGGAGTTCTTTTACCAGTTCCCTGATTTCGACGATCCCCTTTGGGTCCAGTCCGTTAATCGGCTCATCCAGCGCGACTAGCTGCGGCGAACCCAAAAGCGCCCCGGCGATGCCCAGCCGCTGCTTCATTCCAAGCGAGAACGCTTTGAATGGTTTCCTCACGCCTTCAAGCCCGACAAGGCTAAGCAGGCGGCGGACTTCGCCCTTGGCGCCGACTCCCTTGACGCGGGCCATATAAGTTAAGTTTTCGTAAGGACCGAGGTATGAAAAAAAGGACGGGTTTATCATAAGCCCCATGCGCTTACGCGCGGCGCGCCGGTTTGGAGGCTCGCCGCACAGCTCGACCGTGCCCGCCTGAGGCGCGGCGACTCCCGCGACGCATTTGAAAAACGTCGTTTTGCCCGCGCCGTTGCGCCCGACGAGGCCGTATACTTCGTTTTGACGCACGGCGATCGAAAAATCTTTTAGCGCGTACGCCTCGCCGTACCTCTTCGTCAAGTTGTCCGTCCGCAGCGCCGCAGGCTCCATACGGCACCTCTCCCTTGTTTTGCGAAATTATACCATTGGCGGGCGCGGATTACGCTAAGCTGATCCGATAAACGCGCGGACCGGCGCTTTACTATCACAAGGCGGTTTGCTATATTCGGTTAAGGTACTTCAGATGATACTTGATTTCGCAAAACAATTGTCGAAGGGGCGGTTTATATGAAAAAAATTTACATAATTATGTCGACATGCGCGCTTGCGTTCGGTCTGTTAATTTTAGTTTGCTGCGGCAAAAAAAGCGACGAAGCGCCGGAGGTTGCGGCGGATTTTACCGAAAGCCGGGAAGCGGAACCCGGCGAATCCGAAACCGGCGCGGCCTCCGATCCGCAAGCGGGGGACGATTCAATCAATCAAACTTCGGCCGTAAAACTCGCGATAGACGGAATAATCCTTGCCGACATGGCCGCGCGCTATGAACGGAACGCGGCGACGCCCCTTCAAATTTCCTCAATAACGGATGTTTCGGTCGTAAGCGGCGTAGCGGTGCTCAATTGTTTGGCGGGCGGCAGCCGGGTTGAGCTGTACCTGTCCGTCCCTGCCGACGAATGCGTGCGCTTGAGGCTTGAGAAAAAGGGTTTCTTCGAATACGGGAAGCCTGTTTTTGGGCTCTCCGTTTCCGAGTCGGAATTTGGATGGACCCTCCAATCATCCGCCATAATCCAAACGATCGAAATCGACAATTCGAGCCTTTCAGTCACGGTCAAAAACGCGCGGGGAGAACTCCTTTGGGCGATTAATCTTGGCGACATAGTTTTGTATTTCGACCGAGACGGGTCGGTGCGGAAGGCGGCCGTTTTCGGGGACCTGACCGAAACCGAGGCCGTCTACGGCTTCGGCGAGCGCCACGACGACTTCAACCAGCGAGGCAAGCAATTTGAAATATGGATCGACGACAAGTGGTCGGACAATTTCGCGACGTACAAGAGCGTACCGCTCGCGCATTTTTCGTCCGGCTACTCGATGTTCATAAACGTCACGCACAGGATCACGGCCGACATAGGCTTTACCGAAGCCAACCGCTACTGCTTCGCGTGGGAAGCGCCGCTGATGGATATCTACGTATGGCCGGCAAAGCCGCTTGACGCGCTTGGCTCATACACCGAACTCACCGGAAGCCACATACTCGCGCCCAAATGGGCGTTCCAATGCTGGGCGGGCGCCGGCGGCACCCGCTGGAGATACGAAGGCAGGGAAAACGCGGCGGAGATGGCGATGGGAGTCATACGCAGGTTCGCGGAGCTTGACATCCCGCACTCCGCGATATACGTCGAGGACGGTTTTAATAGCTGGAGCGACGATATCTGGTACGCGGATCTGTTCAATATGCTTGAGGAAGAGGGGCACTCGGTACGCCCGTTTTTATGGACCGACATGTCGCCCCGCCGCGATACGGAACCCGAATGCCCGTTTGTCGAGCAGCCGTCGCTGACGGGCAGCCGCTATACGGACTTCACTCATCCGGACGCCTTCGCCGCATGGCTCGACTACTACACCCCTTTCATTGAGACGGGCTACGGCGCGTTCGGAACGATGGTGGATTTCGGCGAATCGCTCGGTCCGGCTTCCGTTTTGCATGACGGCAGGACCGGCGACGAGATGCACAACCTGTATCCGTATTATTACAACAAGACCATCAACGAGGTGTTTACCGAATTAAGGGGAGAGGACTTCGTCTTGTTTTCGCGCTCGGGCTGCGCGGGCTCGCAAAGCTTCGCGTGCCAATTCGGGGGCGACCAGCCGTCTTCGTTCAACGGGATGCGCGAGGCGATGAACGCGCTAATTAACATCAGCGCGTCGGGATTTTCCACGTGGGGCTCGGATATAGGCGGCTACATAGGGCAGCGGGACCTTGACGTATATTTGAGATGGATGTCGTTCGGGGCGTTCTCCCCGCTTATGCGCTACCACGGGCAGGAGATGCGCGGCCTTGGCCGCGAGCCGTGGTATTACGAAAACCCGGAGCAGACGACCGAAACGTATAAATATTATAACTGGCTGCGCGAAAACATGCTCGACTACGTGTACGGCTGCGCGGTCGAGGCGAGTTTTTCCGGGATACCGATGGTAAGGTCGCTTCCGGTGGCGTTTCCGGAGGACGATTCGTATTACGAAATAATCGCGCAGTACATGTTCGGGCCGGCGATGATGGTTTCGCCGATAATCGAAAGGAGCATGACAAAAAACGTCGTGTTCCCGTACGACAGGTGGACGGATTTTTTTACCGGCGAGCTTGCCGCGTCCACGAACTGCGAATTGGAAGTATACAGGGAGCTTGACGAGAAAGCCGTATACGTGCGGTCGGGTTCGGTCATTCCGATGAATTTTGCCCCGTCGCTAAAAATGGGCGAATCGATGACGCGCGGAAGCGTCGGCGCCCTTTATGTGACGCCTCCGTACGTCGAAGCCGTTTCGACGCGGGTATGGGAGCAAAAGGGCGTTTTCGTCGACTACGCGCTTACGCCCGGACAGGGCGGCTTCACCATCTCGGCTTCGGGCGACACGAACCGCGAGTACTTGCTCGTCTACGGGGTGGACGCCGTATCTAGCGTGGCAGTCGACGGCGCTGAGGCAAGCGACTGGTATATGGACGGAAACAGGGCCGTTGTAAGCGTCCCGCCTTCGTGGGAAACAATTTCGGTCAAGACGGAAATAGCGATAACGGCCCCCGCCGAAATCATCAAGGATCAAACAGCGCGGACCGGACGAAACGACGCGAACGTCCCGAACGCGGCGAATGTATCGGGAACCAACGAACTGATCGAAAAGGGTTATTTGGGTGGCGACTGGGAGTTCGACGGAGGCTACGTATCGGCGGAGTTTGAATCGCGCGGCTACGGCGCGGTTACCTTAGTGGCCGGGGGCGGAGGCGGAGCGAAGCAGGAAATCCGGGGCCTGCTCCCGAATACGGACTATATCGCCGCGGTATACGTCAGGTCGATCGATCCGGGCGCCGCGGGGTTAATCACAATAACCGGCCACGGCGGAAGCGAAGCCGTCGGGAAAAGTTCCGGAGGAACGGATTGGGAGCTCGTCGTAATCGAATTTACGACGGGAAGCTCGTTTTTGGCCGCGACGCTTTCGCTCTCCGGCGAAAACGGTTCCGTCTGCTTCGACGACTGCGTGGTTACCGACGGTTCCTTCAATGTCAATTACATAAGGGATCCGGGCTTTGAGGCGTGGCAGTTTATCGGCGAAGCCGCGGCGGCCGCTAACGAACCCGGAGCGTTTAACGTTTCGACCGGCTGGGTTTGGCAGACGATCGACGATATCTTCGCGACGGCAAGGTATACGTTTTCGTGTTGGGTAAAAAATTATGGCGGCTCGCAAGGGACCGTCGAGATTTTCAACTGCGTGGACGAGGAGCGGATAAAGGGAGAATCCTACACTTCCCGAATCCTGCCCGGGAAAAAAATTGCGAAGAGCGAACCGGGCGGCGGCGACTGGCAGCTTGTGCAAATGACGTTCACCGCGATGAAGACGGAGCCGTCAGGGCTGCCTGTCGCGATACGGCTGGTAAACGCCTCGGGGGTCGGAGCCGCTTCGTTTAGGGACTGCTCGGTCACGATGGATTACAACAACTATAATTCCAGCCAGATAATCAACTACGCCGACGATTATTCCGATTGGCTGCGCGGCCCGAACGCGCTTTACGGAGGCGCGGCAGTCGCGCAGGACCCCGACTACGTCGTGGACCGGAGAAGCAGGGCGATCATGGCGCCGCCGGGCGGGGGCGGGTACATTCAGTTTAACAAGTTAAATCCCGCTACGGCTTACATCGTAAAGGCCGAAATACGCGGGCACGGCGCGCTTAAGGTAAGCGGGTTCGGCGGGAGCGACGGCGAATATGTCTCGGTCGAGTCCGACGGCGATTTGTATACGACGGTCGCGGTCGTGTTTAAGACGGGCGACTTTAGGCGGGCGAAAATAGAGGTTTACAACGTGTCGGGCGAAACGGTTTATTTCGACGACTTCAGGATGTGGGAGTTTTCGCCCGACGCGACGCATACGGTTACGTTCGATTCGAACGGCGGCGCCGAAACCGCGGCAATCGAAGGGGTCGCCCCGCTTAGCAGGATACCCGCGCCGGCGGAACCCTCCAAGGAGGGCGAAACGTTCGCGGGCTGGTACAAGGACGCCGATTTTTTCCGCATTTGGGATTTTGATTGCGACATGGTTACCGCAAACGTCAAGCTGTTCGCGAAATGGGAATAACTAAAAAAGGCCGCCTGTCTTTACAGGCGGCCTTTTGATTGCGGAGGCAGGATTTGAACCTGCGACCTCCGGGTTATGAGCCCGACGAGCTACCGAACTGCTCTACTCCGCGCCGGTTTAGCCCGACGAATATACCACGGCGCGCGGCGCATGGCAACAACAATTTTGCGCGAGGCAAACGGTAGCAATTTTTAACGCGAGGCCGACGACGGTCGGAACGTCCGTTTGACACCGATTGGGCTATTTGCTATATTACGCGGGTCGCGCGGCGGTTTCGCTAATGTAGCTCAGCCGATAGAGCAGCTGATTCGTAATCAGCAGGTCGCGGGTTTGAGTCCCGCCATTAGCTTCATGCCAAAAGGCTTTCGGGGCAGGCTCGAAAGCCTTTAATTTTTTCATAAAATTGAGTAAAATACGTGTTGTCGGCTTCGAGGTGACCCGAATGCTTTTTAACGGCATCAAAAATAAGATAAACGCAAAGATACTTTTAATAAACTTCGCAGGAGTCGTTACCGCCACGGCGCTGCTCGTCTTCTTCAGCAGCTCGATGATCAGGTCGTCGTTCCAGATGCGCTACGAGGACAGGCTGCAGACGCCGGGGAGCATTTTCCTCGCGCAGTACACCTATAAAGATATCCTTCCGTACGTCGACAGGCTTAGAGAAAGGGACTGGATCACAGAGAACGCGCCGGCGTTTCTCGCCAACCGGAGCCTGGTTTTGGAAGCGGAGGCGAACCGCGAGGGAAGGGATTTTCCGGACGAATACCACGCGGCGAAGAAGTGGCTGGGCGACTACGTCGAGTCGCTGACCGAGCTTAAGGACGAAAAATATTTTACGATAAAACGGCGCATGCTCGAACTCAGGGTTGGGACGGGGCTTGCGTATTTTTATATCTTCGCGGACCTGGGATGCCCCGACATGTATTTTCTGGTGTTCGACGCTACGTTTCAGGGCGGAGGGACGAGTTTCTTCGACGAAGATTTCGGGATTCCCGTGCCGAAATCAAGCTACACGGAGGCCGAGCGGATTTTCAGGACGGGCGAGCCGGTCGTCGTGCTGAACGACCCGAGGCACGAGCATTCGGAGAACACGTATTCCTTCACGCCTATCAAGGACGAGTACGGGGACGTCGTCGCAATCATCGGTACGGACATCAACATGCAGTCGCTCGAGACCCAGCTTAGGTCGTTTTTGTACACGAGCGTCACGATTATCGTGATCGGCTCGTTTTCGCTGCTTTTCGTCATGTATTTCGCGCTCCGCGGCTTCGTCGTTCGGCCGATTCAAAAGCTCACCGCGATCTCAAGCGAGATTTCAACCGGAAACATCGAGGGCGAGATCCCCGAATGGCTTATCAACAGGAAAGACGAGATGGGAATCTTAGGAAAGTCCTTCGCCTCGATGAGCGAGGCGCTTCGCGAGATGCTCGGCAAAAACGACGCGCTTTTTGAGGCGGCGATGTCGGGCAGGCTCGGCGCGAGGGGCGACCCCTCGGCGCTCGGAGGCTTTTTCGGTCAGGCGGCCGACAAGATAAACGATACGCTCGACGTCATCGGCGGCTATTTCGACAACATACCCGGCGCGCTCGCTATTTTAAACGCGGATTACGATATCGTCTTCAAAAACGAACTGTTCAGCGAGACGTTCGCCGGGATTGAGGACGCGGCCGTCTACCGTTCGATGCTTGAGACGGACGACGCCTGCGATATGCTTGAGCTTAAGAATAGGCTGGCGGACCGCCTGGCCGACGGGGGCTTTTCTGTTTTAATATGGTTCGCGCTTCCGGAGGGTAAGTTTTGCCTTTCGTTTTTGTGCAGCCTCGTGACGCGCGACGGCAAGGCGAACGGCGCGATAATAGTCGTGACCGATTCGACCGAGCTTGTCGCAGCGAAAGATAAAGCGCTTTCGGCGAACAAGGCGAAAAGCGAGTTTTTATCTAGGGTAAGCCACGAACTCAGGACGCCGCTTAACGTCATATTAAGCATGGCGAAGCTCGGCCTTACGGACAAGCTGCTTGAGGAAAGCTCCGAGCGATTCAAGAAGATCGTCTCTTCGTCCAGCCACCTTTCGGACATAATAAACGACGTCCTCGAAATGTCGCGAATAGAGTCGGGCAAGATGGAAATAAAAAGCGAGCCGTTAAACCTTAAACGGGTGGCGATGGACTGCGTCGAGCTGCTTTCCATCCGCGCCGGGGAAAGCGGAATAGAGCTGGTCCAATCCATCGACCCCGAGCTTCCGGAGGTCTTGACGGGCGACGGCTTCAGGATCAAGCAGATATTGATAAACCTGCTTTCGAACGCGGTTAAGTTCACGCAGGAGGGCAGCGTTTCGCTTGAGGTCATGCTCAAGGAGCGCGGGGCCGATTCGTGCGAGGTATCGTTTTCGGTCGAGGACACCGGGATCGGGATGTCGAATGAATTCCTCGAAAAGATATTCTCGCCGTTCGAGCAGGAAGACACCTTTTTAAGCAGGAGGCACGTCGGCTCGGGGCTCGGGCTTTCGATAAGCTATAACCTCGCGGGGCTCATGGGCGGCGAAATGACGGTGACAAGCGAGCTCGGCAAGGGCAGCAGGTTCGACTTCACGATTCCGTTCGGCCTTTCCGATTCAATTTTACCGCACGAACAAGGCGAGGAGAGCGCGCGCGAAGTTTCCCTTGAGGGAAAGCGGCTGCTTTTGGCCGACGACATCGAGATTAACAGGGTGATAATGCTTGAGGTTTTCGAAGGGACGGGCGTCGAGATAACCGAGGCGCGCGACGGCGCGGAGGCGTTCGGGCTTTTCTCCGGCTCGCGGGAGGGTTATTTCGACTGCGTGCTGATGGACGTGCAGATGCCCAAAATGGACGGCTATTCCGCGACCGCGGCAATAAGGGGCAGCGGACGCTCCGACAGCGGCGTCCCGGTGATCGCGATGACGGCGAACGCGCTTAAGGAAGACATAGAGCAGGCGCTTTCCGCGGGCATGGACGACCACATAGCGAAGCCTATAGATTTCGAGACATGCATCCAAAAGGTATCGCGCTGGTGCGAGGTTAGCGAAAGCCGGAAGGCGAAATAAATATGGGTAAAGTTGTAGAGTAGTTTACGGTCAAGGAGGTTGCGATGAATAAAATTATAAGGTCATGCCTCATCATCTTATGCGCCGCGGCGGCGATTTCGCTATGCGGCTGCATTGGGATGGGCGGGGGCGCCAAGAAGATCGGCATATTCATGCCGTCGAAGAACGAGACGCGCTGGCTGCAGGACAGCGACAGCCTAATGCGCCAACTGCAGGCGAAGGACTACCACGTCGAGACTAGGAACGCCGAGGACGACGTGGAGCTGCAGATAAGCCAGATCGAGGCGATGATAGACGACAATTACGACATACTGGTTATCGCCGCGATCGACGGCTCGAGGCTTAAGGACACGCTTCAAAGGGCCGCGGATAAAAACATCAGGGTCATTTCGTACGACAGGCTAATAATGGACAGCCCGAACGTCGACTATTACGTCACGTTCGACAATTTCGAGGTGGGCGTCCTCCAGGGCGAATATATCAGGGACGCGCTTGGCCTGGAAGCAAACGAAGGCCCGTTTAACATCGAGCTGTTCGCGGGCGCGCCGACGGACAACAACGCGGTATTTTTCTACGACGGAGCGCTTAGCGTGCTTGGAAAGTACCTCGACAGCGGCAGGCTTAGAGTCGTAAGCGGCGAAAGGGAGCGGACCGACGTCGCGATCGCAGAATGGCGGCCCGAACTCGCGCGCGAGAGGATGGGCGGGCTGCTCGAGAAGCATTACGGCGACGGGACAAAGCTCCACGCGGTGCTTTCGCCGAACGACGGACTGGCGGCGGGCATAATCGGGGCGCTTAAAGACGGCGGGTACGGCGGGGACGGAAAGCCGTTTCCCATTTTGACCGGCCAGGACAGCGACATACCTAACATCCGCGCGATAATCGCCGGAGAGCAGTCGATGACGGTCTTCAAGGATACGCGGACGCTCGCGGACCGCACGTTCAGAATGATCGACGACTTGTTGATAAAGAACACGACGGAGACGAACGATTCGAGGACGTACCACAACAACATCAAGATCGTGCCCTCGTACATATGCAAGCCGGTGCTAGTCACCGCCGATAACTACAAGAGGGTGCTCGTCGACAGCGGCTACTACGAAATTTCGGAAATCGAGGGGTAAAAAAGTTGTCTACGCCTTAACGTCGATTCCGAGTTTGCTTTTTACCGCCGGCGCGGCGCGGTTTCCGTCGGCCGCGGGCGGCGGACTCGGAAGCCGGTAGGGCTCACCGTTCGGCAAGAACGAAAAAGAGTCGAGCGATAGGCCGCAGCCGCGAAGCGATTTTTCGAGTTTGCCCAAATTGTTTTTGACGAGCCTTTCGACGGCTTCGTCCCGAAGCCTGAACTGGCAGCCGATCGATTCGCCGTTTTTTAGCACGAACGCCTCGAAATGTCCCAAATAGGCGGTGTCGAGGGCGACTAGCGCGCTTTTCGCGCCGCCTTGGCTTTTTTTATCTTTTTTCGCGTCTTTGAAGACGTGAAGCTCCGCGAGCGTTTCGCGCCCGTCGACGTGGAGGGGAAGCTGCACGTAAAGGTGATTTTTTAATTGCGAAATAAAATCGAGGTGCTGCGTCAATTGCCAGGCGGCGCGCGCGAAGCGCGACGAGTCGCCGGCCCCGGCGGTTTCGGCGCGCGTTTCGGCGAGCGTTTGCCTCGCGGTTTGTAGCGCTTCGCGCATCGAGTTGACGAAACGTTCTATATCGCCCGGAACGCTCCCCCTCAGCCTGAAGGCTAAACCCGCGCCGATTTTTTGCAAATCCGCCCGGCCCGGCGCTTCGCTTTGCCGGCGCGTCCCGGCATTGTTTTGCAACACGTCCATCCTTGTTAGCACGTCGACGAGCAGCCTTAGCGCGGTTTCGGCTCCGTCTCGGGTATTTGGCGTTTCGTTTATAGCGGCGGGAAAAACCGCGGACGCTGCGGCTTCCGAATTTGGCGGCACGATGCCTTGCCGCGCCGGTTCGATTTGCGCCATCGGCGCTTGCGCGTTAACCGCCGCCTCGGCGGGCGTAAGTTTAGTTATCGCCGGCGCTTCGGGCGTAGGCGTTAGCGCCGTTATTGCCGCTAATTCG
>WREB01000002.1 GCA_009779525.1 Defluviitaleaceae bacterium | reverse complement strand
ACCCAACCGAATTTCCGTTCGCCTTCATTTTCACCATTTTTCACCTATTTCCACACCTTGTATGTGGAAAAATGCGTGGAAAAAATTCAAGCTTCAAGTTGCCTTACCGCCCTTATGATCATTTCCACTTTTAAAAAGTTCATCGCCTTAGCTTTTTCATCGATCATCGCGTACTCAACCGCAGTCTGCGTAATCTTTATTTGCCTGATCATCCCCGCCCATCATCCGGCGGCCGCCTCGGCCCCGCCGCGCTTCGCGAAGTAGAGCACGCCCGCCGCAAGCATCCGAAGGACCGCGAGTATGAAAAACAGCGGAAAGACGCCGCCGACGAGATTAAGGAGCATGAGCGAGAAAAACGGCGCGATAAAGAGGCTCAGGTTCATCGCGGTGTTGTAGAACGCGATGTAGACGAGCCGCTTTTGTTCGGGCGTCGCGTCAAGCACCCCGGCAAGCATCGCCGTGTTTAGCCCGATCGTGACGAATCCTCCGTAGAAGCTCGCCGCGGTCATTATGTAGACGTTGATCGAAAGCGGGTAAAGCAGCAGGTTTATCGAGAGAAGCGACGCCGAAAAGATCAGCGTCGCCCTGTTCCCGTGCTTCCTGATAAATTTTTGCCAGTATCCCGCCGCTACGAAAGCGCCGCCGCACGAGGCGAGCGCGAACAGCGCGAACCATATTTCGTTTGCGCGTAAGTTTTCGACCTGGTAGATCGCGCAGATCGGCCACGCCGTCTGCCAGCAGAAGACGAAGACCATAAGCGGCGCGAAGAACGCCATGAATCTTTTGTCGCGAAATATTCCCGCAAGGTCCGGAAGTCGGACGGACGGGCCCGGCGCCTCGGATGTTTTACCGTCCGCCGGCGCGTCCGTCTTGAAGCGCTTGAACACGAATATTTCGGCGAGCCCCGTCAAAAACGCCCCGGCGAAAAAAATCTGGTAAAGTACCATCCGCTGCCGGTCATTTCCCGGAAGGTACGTTATTATCAAGCCGGTTATTATCGTTATCACCGGCACCACCGCGTTCCCGAACTTGTTTCTGAGCGCGATCGCGCGCGCGCGCGAGCCGCCGCTAAAGACCGAGCCGAGGAAGCTCTGCAGGGACGTCTGGGAAAGCGCGTCGGGCATGTTCATCACCGCTATAAGCGCGACGAAAAGCATCGGCCGCGCCGCTTCCGGCAGCGCGGGTATAAACGCCAGCAGAAGCAGCAGCGCGCGGCTCGCGAGTATGAAGGCGGCCGTCGCCTTTTTTTTATCCGCGAAGCGCGCGAGGACAAACGCGCCCGGTATCAGCGCCGCGGCGGCGGCGAGGCCCGGCAGCGCGCTTAAAAGCGATATTTCGAGCGGGCCGCCCCCGAGGCGTTCCAAAAATTTTACCGAAAAGGGTTTCCAAAGCGTAAGGGCCGCGTCGAAAAGCAGGCCGTACTTGATGAAGGTGAGTATGTTCGGCTCGCGTTTCTTAAGCTGCCCGTAGTCGCGGCGCAGTTCTTTCAAATTGGTAAGGAGGCTCCCCGGCCCGATCATTATGGCGTGCCTATCATTTCAACAGCCACTCGCGGATGATGTGCTCCGCGGCGTCCTCGTCGTTGGTAAGGCTAAGCGTCACGTCCGCCGCGGCCTTCGCCTCAGGCGTCGCGTTCGCGACGGCGACGCCCAGCCCCGCGCGCTCGAGCATCTCGATGTCGTTCGCCTGGTCCCCCGCCGCGATTATCTCCTCGCGTTCAATTCCCAAGCGGCCGGCGAGAAACATCATGCCCGAGCCCTTGTTCGTGCCTTTCGGCAAAATCTCAAGCATATTTTCGGACGAGAACACGACGCCGTAGCGCGGCGAAAGCGCGGGCCCGATATTTTCGTTTATTTCGGAAAGCTTTTCGTTGCCGCCGACCGCCAGCAGTTTCGTGATGTTCCCGAAAATTTGAGAGAAGTTTTCGACGTATTCGACGGGAATTTTTATGCGGCGCTTATACGCGAGTATCGCGTCGGTCTTGTTTTCCGCGTATAGGCGGCCGCCCGCGTACATCAGAACGTCCGCGCCAAGCTCGCGAAGCGTGTTGGCCGCCTCCTGTCCCGCCTCGTTTTCCATGTAGTCCTCGAACAAAAATTTTCTGCCCGCGACTTCATACACGATGCCGCCGTTAAACGAAACGCCGTAGCGGTCCGGCCGCTCCATCCCGAGGCTCTTTTCGAAGCGCGCCATCGACATCCAGGCGCGCCCCGAGCAAAGCACGACTTGCTTGCCCGCGCGAAACGCGTCGGCGACCGCCCGCCTGTTTTTTTTCGAAATTTTGGAATCACCGTTAAGAAGGGTCCCGTCCAGGTCGACGAAAAATATCTTGTACACAAAGCCCCCGCATTTCGGCGGCTTGCGCCCGCCGCGGATATGTGGTAAATTTTACGAAGTATAATTAAATATGGATGATTCCGCTAGGGGTGCCGGTCCGTTTGGGCCGGCTGAGATAAACCCTTCGTACCTGCTCCGGGTAATGCCGGCGAAGGAAAGCGCAAACGAGACCCCCGCGGAAATTGTCGCGGGGGTTTTATTATGAAGTTTTCGAAACGGACGGCGGTAATCACCGCCTGCGGAATGTGCTCGGCCCTTTCGCTGGCCCTTAACCAGGTGACGATCCTACGGATGCCGCAGGGCGGCTCGCTTACCGCGTGCGGGATGCTTTTCATCGCGCTCGCGGGCTACTGGTTCGGCCCGCTCGCGGGGTTTATAACCGGCGCCTCGATGGGCGCGCTGGATTTTTTGCTCGGAGGCTACGTCGTGCACCCGGCGCAGCTGATACTCGACTATCCGCTCGCGTTCGGCTTAGTCGGGCTCGCGGGGTGCTTCCGCAAGCTTACGCTTGGCAGAAAGAACGCCGACGGCTCGAGCCGCGAAATCAAGCTGGGACTTGCGGCCGGCTATGTTTTCGGCGTTGCGCTGCGCTACGCGGCGCACACGCTTTCCGGCCTGATATTTTTCATCGAGTACGTGCCCGAGGGACAGTTTCCGCTGCTTTACTCGCTCGGCTACAACATCGCGTACATCTGGCCCGAGGCGCTTATCACTCTTGTTCTGATCGGGACGCCCGCGTTTAGGAAGGCGGCTTCGCACGTCGGCGAAAGGATTACGCGGGAAACAAAAAAAGTGTAATATATTTTCATGAGAACCGTCGAAGTGCTTGGAGTTGAATTTAACGCGATGAGCGGGGACGAGGCGGTCGGGCTGCTGCGCGCTAAGCTTGACGCGCCGCGTGGCAAGGCGAGCTTTGTCGTCGCGACTCCCAACCCCGAGGCGCTGCTCCGCGCGAAAAAGGATCCCGTTTTTATGGAGGCGCTGCGCGGCGCCGGCTTAAGGCTTCCCGACGGAACGGGCGTCGTGCTCGCGTCAAGGCTCCTTGGGGACGCGATCGGCGAAAAGCTCGGAGGCTTCGACGTATCCGCGGCGCTGTTCGAATCGATTCGGGGCGAAAACAAAAGCGTCTATCTCTTAGGCTCGGTCGCCGGCGCCGCCGAAAAGGCTAAAATAACTATCGAGGAAAAATTTGCGGGCCTTCGCGTCGCGGGAACGCGCGACGGCTATTTTAAAATAGAAGAAGAACCCGGGATCGTCGACGAGATAAACGGCAAGGAGCCGGACGTCCTCGTGCTTGGGATGGGAATGCCCAAGCAGGAAACGTTCGCGGCAAGGAACGCGGCGAGTATTAAGGCGCCGCTTACCCTCTGCCTCGGCGGCACGATCGACGTCTACGCCGGCATTAAAAAGCGCCCGCCGAAAATTTTCATCAAAACCGGTTTCGAATGGCTCGGCTATCTCATTACCGGGCCGCGCCGCTTCCAGCGCCTGACCGCGATCCCAAGGTTCGCCTTCGCGGTCATCTGCGAAAGGCTGAAGGGCGCCGGACGAGGGCCCGAATGAAGCCGAACCGCAAGCTAGTCAACGAAATAATAATGATAATAGCAGGCGACCTGTTTTTGGCGGCGGCGATCGCCGTTTTTTGGGAGCCGGCAAGGCTCGTCACCGGCGGCGTTTCGGGGCTTGGCATAATAATACGCGACTATTCCGGAAGGGCCGGCTTGGCCGTTCCTCTATGGCTAACCAACATAGTTTTCAACGTCCCGCTTTTCATAGCGGGCTATAAGCTGATGGGCAAAGAATTTTTGTTCAAGACCGCGTTCGCCGCCGGTTTTCTTTCGGCGGCGCTTTTTTTTGCATCGCTTCTGCCCCGCGCCACCGACGACTTGCTGCTGGCCGCGGTTTTCGGCGGGGCCGCCGGCGGGATTGGGCACGGGCTTGTGTTTAGGGCCAACGCGACGACCGGCGGCACCGACATCGCGGCAAGCATTCTTAACAGGCGGGTCTTCAGGCATTACTCGATCGCGCGCATCCTGTTCGCGGTGGATTCGCTCGTGATACTCGCGGGGCTCGTCGCGTTCGGCCCGACGCCTGCGATGTACGCGGTCGTCGCGGTTTTCGTTTCGAGCAAGGCCACCGACACGCTGCTCGAAGGGCTCTCGTTCGCCAAGGCGGTCTTCATTATTTCCGACGATTCCGAAAGGATCGCCGGGGCCGTGATGGAGCGGATGAACAGGGGGGCGACCGGCCTAAAGGGCGAAGGCATGTTCACGAGGAAGGAAAAAAACGTGCTCATTTGCGCGGTTTCGGCGAAGGAGCTAGTCAGGCTTAAGGAGATCGTCGTCGAGATAGACCCGCGCGCGTTCATCATGATTACCGACGCGCGCGAGGTGCTTGGCAGGGGTTTCGACGCGTAGGAACGTTTGTTTGCTATGCAAATGCAACAAAACGGTAACATTAGATTCGTAAGGTTGTACAATGACACCCATGCCGCGCGATTGTATGATATGCGGAAATTTAGCGCGAGGAGGCAATTTATGGCAAGCTTGAAATTGAAGAATATCGTTAAGAAATTCCCGAACGGCGTCGTAGCCGTTTCCGATTTTAACATGGACATCGCGGACAAGGAGTTCCTTATCCTCGTCGGCCCGTCCGGCTGCGGAAAGACGACGACCCTGCGCATGATCGCGGGCCTTGAGGAGATCACCGAGGGCGAGCTCTACATCGGCGACAAGCTGATGAACGACGTCGCTCCGAAGGACCGCGACATAGCGATGGTCTTCCAAAACTACGCGCTTTACCCGCACATGAGCGTTTACGACAACATGGCGTTCGGGCTCAAGCTGCGCAAGACGCCGAAGGCCGAAATCGAAAAGAGGGTGCACGAGGCCGCAAACATTTTGGGCATCGAGCATCTGCTCGACCGCAAGCCGAAGGCGCTCTCCGGCGGGCAGCGCCAGCGCGTCGCGATGGGCCGCGCGATAGTGCGCGAACCGCGCGTGTTCTTGATGGACGAACCGTTGTCAAACCTTGACGCGAAGCTTCGCGTTCAAATGCGCATAGAGATCACCAAGCTCCACCAGAAGCTGCAGACGACGTTCATCTACGTCACGCACGACCAGACCGAGGCCATGACGCTAGGCACCCGAATCGTCGTCATGAAGGACGGGCTGATCCAGCAGGTGGATTCGCCTGTCAACCTGTACAACAAGCCGAACAACCTGTTCGTCGCGGGCTTCATCGGCTCGCCGCAAATGAACCTGATGGACGCGGTCGTCGAAAAATCCGGCGACGGCGTGTTCCTCAAGTTCGGCGACTATTCCGTCAAGCTCACCGATTCTAAGGCCAAGGCCGTGATCGACGGCGGCTTCGACGGCAAGACGGTCATCATGGGAATACGCCCCGAGGATCTGCACGACGAGGAAATGTTCATAAGCTCCTCGAACGACAGCGTGGTCGAGGCCGACGTCGAGGTGACGGAGCTTCTCGGCGCCGAGGTCAACTTGTACCTAACCTGCGCGGGCAACCCGCTCACCGCGGTCGTCAACCCGCGCTCCACCGCGAAGGCGAACGACAGGATCAAGATCGCGATCGACGTCAACAAGATCCATGTCTTCGACAAGGAAACCGAAGTAACGATCACCAACTGACAAACGGCAAGACGATGCGCCCCGGCTAACGCCGGGGCGTTTTTAATTTCCGAAAGTTTACAAAGCGCCGCCGTGCCGCTAAAATACCACACACACAAGCGTCAGGGAGGGAATACATGCGTTACCAATTCACGGGAAAGAACATGAGCGTAGCGGATTGGCTGAAGGATAAAACCGCGAAGAAGCTCGACCGTCTAGAAAAGCATTTCGGCGAGGACGCGGAGGCCCAAATCACGTTTACGGCGATAAAGCACATGACCAAGATGGAAGTCTCGATACCGCTGCATAAAAGGATGCTCCGCGCCGAAGTCACCGAAAACGACGCCAACTCGTGCCTCGACTCGATCGTCGACATACTCGAGAGGCAGACGGTCAAGTACAAGAGCCGACTTCGCGAGCGCCGCAGGCGAAACGCCGCGACGAACGAGGAAATGAAATTCATTTCCGAAGCCGAAACGGACGCCGCGGACGTAGCGGGAGCGGAAATCGTGATAAACAAGACGAAGCGCTTCGCGCTCAAGCCGATGGACGCCCAGGAAGCCGTCATGGAGATGGAACTGCTCGGGCACAGCTTCTACGTGTTTAGGAACGGAAAGAACGACGAGGTTAACGTCGTGTACAAGCGGAACGACGGAGAGTACGGCTTGATTGAGCCAAGGGATTGACCCGGTTTGTCATAGCCACCAAAAACAACGGCAAGATCGCCGAGGCGCGAGACATTTTCGCCGAAGCCGGGATAGAAATGCTGACGCCAAATGATGTCGGCTGCGTTGACGAAGGACCCGAGGAAACCGGCCAGACCTTCGCCGAAAACGCGAAGCTCAAGACGCTCCATTATTTTGAGCAAATTAACCGAAGCGGCGTTTTCATGCATTGCGACGCCGTCCGGGAGCGCGGTGAAGCGCCGGAAAAAGGCAAACCACGCTTCGGTTTCGCTATAATCGCTGAAGATTCGGGCTTAGAGATCGACGCGCTTGGCGGAAGGCCGGGGCTTCATTCGGCGCGCTTCATGGGAAACGCCGCAAGCGATAAAAAAAACGAGGCGATACTTAAAATGATGGAAGGCGTCCCTATTGACGGCAGGACTGCGCGCTTCGCTTGCGCCGCTTGCGCGGCGATCGGACCGGCGGATGGGACGCCGGTTTTTTTTTGCGCGGAGGAAAGCCTGGACGGCGTCGTTTCGGAAAAACCCTTCGGGTCCGACGGCTTCGGCTACGACCCGATTTTTTTGCTGCCGCAAATGGGCCTGACCATGGCCCAGCTCTCCGAACGCGAAAAAAATAAGATCAGCCACCGAGGCATAGCATTTCGCGCGCTTATCGAAAAATTAAGGCAGGCGGGCGTCATAAACTGATGGGATTCCGACCGGACACAAATAGCCGAGGCGGCTTCACGCTGCTCGTTGTAAGCGACACGCACGGCGATTGCGCGCCGATTCGAAAGCTACTCAGGCTTTATTCCGGCAAGATCGACGCGGCGGCGCACCTCGGTGACGGCGCCGCGGACCTGCTGCGCGTTGCGGGCGATTTCCCGAAAATAATTTTTTACGCGGTTTCCGGCTTCGGCGAGGGAGCGGTATGCGACGCCGAAAAAACTATTTTCGTATGCGGCAAAAAAATACTCATGACCCACGGCCACATGCACCACGTGAAGGCAAGCCTCGAGCGCATCGCGTACTACGCGATGGAAAAGGAAGCCGACGCCTGCCTGTTCGGGCACACGCACATGGCGGCGATGTTTACGGAAGGCCCGGTTTTTTTCATGAACCCGGGCAGCGTCGGAAGGCCGGCGGCGGGGCAGGCGCCCGGTTACGGACTGCTCAGAATTTCCGATGGCGGGGTGATTTCCGGGAAGTTGTTGCAAATATTATAAATTTTTTTATATCGCAAACCTATTGATATTATTCGACGTATATTATGATGAAAATCATGATATGCGTTTTTAATTTCAAGACGAAAGTTGGTGAACGGATGTTATTTTCACGCAACGCCTCGCTGCTCGACGCCTGCGTGCTCGGCGCCCTCGACGGCGGCGACACGTACGGCTACGAACTGACCGCGCGGATCGGCGCGGCGCAGGACGTTTCCGATTCGGCGCTCTATCCCGTGCTTAAACGGCTCCAAAGGGAAAATTTGCTTTCGACCTACGACGAAGCGGTCAACGGCCGTAACCGCCGCTACTACAGCATCACGGACGAAGGCCGGGCCAAGCTCGCCTCATACCGGGGCGAATGGGAGGAGTTCAAGAGGACGGTCGACGCCGCTATGCGCGGCAGGGCGCAGTCGCCGCCGGCGTAGTTAAGGGCGAGTAATCAAGTTAACGCATAAAGTTAAGGGAGGAAGAAACTCAATGAACCGATCCGATTACATGGACGAGCTGCGAAAACGCCTCGAATCGTTCGGCACGGCAAAGGACGAAACGCGGGACGCGCTGCTCTACTACGAGGAATACTTTAACGAAGCCGGGCCGGAAGGCGAGCAGGAAGCGATAAAAAAACTAGGCTCGCCCGCGTTCGTCGCGGCGCAGGTTTCACTCAGCGTTTCAAAGGGCCCGGACCGCCTTACCGAAAAAAAGGCGCGCGCCGCAAAGGGGAGCGGGAAACTCATAAAGGCCGTCGCGATAGGCGTGGCCGCGGCGCCGGTCGCGCTCCCGCTCGCTTTCGCCGCCGCCGCGGTGATCTTTACGCTGATTATCGCCGCGTTTTCCGTGGTGTTCGCGTTTAGCGCAAGCGGGCTCGCCTGCATTGCCACGGGAATATTCGCGATGTTCGGCGCGGTCAGGTTCGTAATATCCGATTCCGCGAGCGCGCTGTTCTTCTTCGGCACCGGGCTCGTCACGATAGGGACCGGCGGGCTGCTGATGCGCTTCGGGCTTTGGCTCGGCCGACTTTGCGTAAGGGCGATCACATCCATAGGCGCGAGATTTATCCGCCGCAGTTCGCGCGGCGCGTACGTTCCAGTTGAAAAAAGGGAGGTTGCCGTATATGCGGGGCAAAATTAACGCAGTATTGATCATTCTGGTGCTCGCGGGGATCTGCATGATGTTCGCGGGGTTTACCGGCGGAGCGAAGACATCGTTTTACGTCGACCGAAGCGGAATCCACCTCGACGAATCGAACGGCGGGGCAAAAGTCGGGTTCTTTCAACCGGGAAGGGCTTCGTCGGGCGACGCGATCGAAATTAAAAACGACGATCTCCCGCGGTTCAACTCGGTCGAGGCCGAATTGATCGACATGGACATTATCCTCGAAGTCTCGCCTTTCTACGGAATCGAGCTACGCTACGATGAAATGCGCGACATTTCATGGGAAATAAGAAACGAAAAGCTGACTGTTGTGGACAACACGACAAAGAAGGGCGTTTCGTTCGCCTTCGGGTTCTTCTTCGGGCAATCGCAAAAGACTTATCTGATCGTGCGCGCCCCCAAGGACGCGCTAAACGAAATAACCGCGAAGACCGTAAGCGGAAAAATCGAAATAAGCGGATTCGTATCGCAAAAAATTTACGCGACGACGGTCTCGGGAAACATTTCGGCAAAATCGACCGAAGCCGGCTCGTTAAAAACCGCGAGCGTCTCGGGCCGGATATCCGCAAGCGATATCTCTGCGCGCGAGTTCGAATGCGAAACGGCGAGCGGCAGAATCGAGCTTTCGGGCTTCTTCGCGGAACGGGCGACTACGAAATCCGTTTCGGGCAAAATATCCGCTAATATCGACGCGGCGCCCGGCGAATACTTGGTCAAGCTTTCGACCGTAACCGGAAGCGCGCGGATCGACGGTAGAAAGATCACATTCGCCGAACGCAGCGAAACGAAAACGATCGGCGAAGGCGGAAACGCCAAGTATTCCTGGTCCTCCACCACCGTAAGCGGGGGGATCGACCTGACATTCAGGTAGCCTTGCCGCGGCGATTGTGCCGAATGCGGCCGTCGCGTATACTGGACTTCCCGGCGATCCGGGAAGTCTTTTTTTTGCGGAGGCGGCCATGAAATACAAGCCGAAGGGCGTGTGCAGCAGCGAAATCGATTACGAGATCGAGAACGGCGCCATCAAAGAGCTTTCGTTCAAATCGGGCTGCGAAGGCAACCTTAAGGGAATCGCGACGCTTGCCAAGGGAATGCAGGCGTCGGAGCTAATCGACAAGCTTAAGGGGATCAGGTGCGGCAGGAAGGATACCTCCTGTCCCGACCAATTGGCGCGGGCGCTCGAGGCGTACACGAAAAACGAACGGTGAATAATACAAAAGGGGTATTTAAATGAAGCGCCTATGCATCGTTTTTATTTTACTCGCGCTTGTCGCCTCGCTTTCCTTAGGCGGCTGCGGCGGCGGGCAGGCGAACGGACTTGAGCGGACGGCGCAGGACCAGGCCGAACCTGGCTCGGAAAAACTGCCCGAACAAGACGGCGACGACGACATAGGCGCCACTTCCGCAATATCGTGGCAGGCGAAGGATTATTCGGGGCAGACGCTAAAAATGGTCGACGCCGAGCACTGGATGTTCATAACCAACAAAGTCAACTGGGGCTATTCGTTCTACATGGCGATGCTCGAATGGCAGGAGCTTACAGGCGCGACGATTGAATTGCTTCCGGCGCTGGACATACCAGCGGTGCTTGCCGGACTCGTCGCGAACGAGGGCTACGACTTGATCGGTTCGGGCGCGTACTACGCGATGCATAACCTCTACCAATACCTCGACGACGAAATTCCGTACTTCACCAATAAATACGGCGCAAAAATAGTGAGCCAGCTCGGCATGAACCGCTACCTCGGGCGCTACATCGCGATAAGCTTCCCCTGGAACTTCGCGGTGACAGCCATCCACTACAACCCGGCGCTCCTCGACCGCCTGGGAATCGAGCGGCCCTCGCAGATGTTTTTGCGCGGGGCATGGACGTTCGACGCGTATTGGGACCTCGTCTGCCGCGTAAGCCAGCTTGACATCGACGGGGACGGCGAAATGGATTTCATCGCGGTAGCCAACACCTGGCCGCACTTCGACCAGTTCATCACCGTCTACGAAGAGAACGAGGACGGGACCTACACTAACGTCGCAGACACCCAGCGCCTCCGCGACCTGGCCGAAATGATCTACACCGGGTTCAACATTTTGGATATCTACCAGCAGCAGAAGCCGGAGCCGTGGCAGGGCTACGCGTACAGCGGCGAGCGCTACCCCTGGATCAGCACCGTCGGCACGATCGCCTACGACCCGACCTGCTTCTTCGGGTTCGTCGACAACAACGACGAGCCGCTCGAATGGGTGCCGATACCCGTGCAAGGCGACGGAAAAGAATTCATTGGCGGAGGCGGAGGCTACGGCATCTTGAACGGGGCGCAAAACCGCGACGCCGCGCTTCATTTTTTGGATTTCGCAATCGACGCTGTGGGGCACACCGCGATGCAGATGGTCGCGCAGGGCAGGGCGGACTACGGTTTCAAGGGCATGACCGGACGCACGAAGGACAGCGCCGACTTCCTGGAATGGTGGGAGAATTTCATCGACGGGGAATATTTGCGGCTTGAGGGTTCGCCCTATTACGATTGGGACTACTACAACGCCTGCGTGGAATATTGGGACAAGCTTCCGATAAGGCAGGGCGCCTGGCACGGCTGGCGCTACTCCACGTTCAGCGTCCCGACGATCGACGTCTTCATCGACTATCCGCCCTCGACCGCGGTTTCGATGTATCTGGAGGATTTGCAAACGCGCATCGACGAACACAACGAATACGTGCTCTCGCTTATCGATTAAACACCGTCGTTTTGGCGCCAGATATCCATTATCCGCGAAAGCTCTGCGGGGTCGTCCAGCTTTTCGAGCAGCCTGGCGAATTCGCTTAGGTTTTTGCTGCCTGACCTGCCGAGCATACCGAGCATTTTCTGCGCGGATTCCTTCGCGTCGGCGAAGTCGGAATGCATCAGTATGTAGACAAGCGTCTCGACCGCTTTGTCGAGAAGCCCGCTCTCGAAGTAGATCTCTGTCAGAAGCATCGCGTCCGCAAGCGTTTCGCGCGAACCGGGGCCGATCAGCCGTGCCTTTATCATCATCGAACCGTACGCAAGCTTCGCGGCTTCCTCCGGTTCGCCTAGCTTCCGGTGCAGCGCCGCCAGGTTCCAAAGGCAGCCGGCCTTGCACAAGTAGTCCCCGTTCAGCCTTTTTTCGAGCGTTTCCAAAACGGAGTTCATGATGGAAAGCGCTTCCCTTTCTTCTCCCGCTCCCGCGATGGAGTGCGCGAGCCTCGTCGCCGCGTTTATGTACGCGCTGTGCCCCGTCCCGCCCTCGCCCTCGATCCAGTCGAGCACGGCTTCGTACAGGGGCCTGGCTTCGGCGTGCTTCCTGCCCGCGGATAATAGCTCGGCTAAGTAATAGCACGCGCCGAAGTATTCGTCTGTCCCCAATGCCTTCGCTTTAGCCGCGTCCGCATAGGCGATCGCCTGCTCTATCGTTTCGGCGTCCTCGAATAAAAACGCGAGGGAATGCAGGCTGTGGACCAAGTCGGCGTTTGGCGCCCCGATTCTTTCGCGGATTGACAACGCTTCTTTGTGCAGGTTTCTCGCCTCCTCGCGGCGCCCTGCGTCGGCGGCGGCGTTGGCCAAATTATAAAGCGCGTCGGCCGTCTTGCTTTCGTCCGTCGCCTCGGCGCCCCGCGTTATGACCGCGGCGTGCAGGAACACCCTGTAGGCCGCGTCCGCGCTCCCGCGCTTATTGAGCATCGCCCCGAGGTTGTTGAGCCTTATCACGAGCGGGGCCGTGTCGCCTTGCTCCGCGACGATCTTGTTCACCGATTCCATGTAAAGAGATGTCGCGCGTTCGGCCGCGCCCATTTCGTCGTAGACGCGCGCGAGGTTGAAAAGATCGTCGGCGTAGGCGGCCCCGCTGGCGGCGTTCGTAATCCGATGCTCCGTAATCAGCGCCTCGCCGATTGCCGCGGCGTCGGGAAACGCCCTCATCTCGTATTTCTCGCGAACCAGTTTCCTGAAGTATGCTATCTTATTCAACCCTTAGCGCCTCCTTGATAGCCTGGAACGAAAAGCCCCTGCGCCCGAGCATTTCCTCGATGCGCTTGCGTTCGCTTCTATCAATTTCGCCCGCGTCGATTCGTTTCCTTAAAAGCAGCGCGCGGACCGCCTCCGCCTCGTCGTAGTCTTCGCTTGATTGCGCCAGGGCGTCCTCGATTTGCCCCGCGTCGATTCCCTTCGCCCTAAGCTCCGCCCTGACGCGGTACGGGCCGTAGTTTCCGGCCGCGATCCGGCTTTTGACATAGTCGCGCGCGTATTCGGCGTCGTTTACGTAGTTGCATTTTATCATTAAAGCGACGGCGCGCTTAACCGAATCGCAGCCAAAGCCCTTTTCGCCGAGCCTATCTTCTATTTCGCGGCGGCTTCGCGGGGATCTTGACAGCATCGCAAGCGCGGCGTCCCTCGCCCGAGCGAACTCTTCGTCCCTATTTTCCAACCGAAACGCCCTGCGCTAAATATTTCATGCTTGCATTTTAACATCGTGATTATAGAATAAAAACAACCCATATCCGCGAGGCGCAGATGCTTAGGATAAAAAAATACCTCAAACCTTTTCTACCGTGGGTCTTCGTGGCCCTGGCCTTTCTGTTCGGACAGGCGATGTGCGACCTTAAGCTGCCGGACCTGATGTCGGGGATCGTAAACACCGGCCTGCAGCAGGGCGGTATCGACAATGCCGCGCCCGACGCGATATCCCCCGAGGGTTTCGCGATGATGCTTTGCTACATGGAGCCGGAGGCGAAAGAACTCGCCGCCGCGCTTTACGAAAGACGCGCGGCGAACGATTTGGACAGAAGTGGGACGCCGTGCGTCGTCCGCTACCCCGCGATGGGGGATTTCGTCTACGTCAGGATAGACACTGCTCCCGCGATCGACAAAGCTTTTGGCGACGCGGCGTATAATTTCTTGGCGAAAGCGAGGGACCTGGCGGCCGCGGCTTCCGATCCAAACGAATCGAACCCGGCGAACGAAGCGAACGCGATGGGACAGACGATCGACCTTAAAATGATGTACGCCGCGCACGCCATGATACAGATGTCGGCAGGCGCCGAGGGCGGCGCGGGAGGCGAAAACGCGTTCGGCGAATCGTTTGCGAGGCAGGCCGGGGCCATGATGGCGAAGGCTTTTTACGAGGAGCTCGGCGTCGACACGTACGCGATACAGCTTCGCTACATCGTAAAAATCGGGGCGCAGATGCTTCTGATAACGTTTCTCGGCGGCATTTCCTCGGTGCTAGTGGGACTTCTCGCGCCGAGGATCGCCGCGGGCGCCGCAAGGAACCTCCGCAAGGACCTCTTCGCGAAAGTCGAGAGTTTTTCCCATCACGAGTTCGACAAGTTTTCGTCCGCATCGCTTATCACGCGCTGCACGAACGACGTGCAGCAGGTGCAGATGCTCGTCGGGATGGGGATAAGGATGATGTGCTTCGCTCCGATCATGGGGATTGGCGGAACCATAATGGCGCTGCGAAAATCCGTATCGATGAGCTGGATAATCGCGCTCGCGGTGATCGTTTTGATCGGAGTCGTCATTATTTTGATCTCGATTTCCACCCCGCGCTTCAAGATTATCCAAAAGCTGATCGACAGGCTTAACCTCGTGACCCGCGAGACGCTCGGCGGGCTCATGGTGATCCGCGCTTTCGGGACACAGGGGCACGAGCGCGGGAGGTTTGATAAGGCCAACGCGGAGCTGACTAAGACTAATTTGTTCGTCCAGCGCGCGATGGCGTTTTCGTTCCCGATGATAACCCTGATTATGAACGGGGTGACTTTGCTCATCGTCTGGGTCGGCGCAAACATGATCGCCGAATCAGCGATGCAAGTCGGGGACATGCTCGCCTTCATGCAGTATTCGATGCAGATAATAATGTCTTTCATGATGATGGCGATGATGTTCGTGTTCATTCCGCGCGCGGCGGTTTCGGGCGAGCGTATCGCCGAGGTGTTGGAAACCGAAATAACGATTTCGGATCCGCCGGAGCCCCTCGCTTTTGAAAAGGGAGTCTCGGGCCTAGTCGAGTTTAAGGACGTCGGCTTCCGCTACCAAAACGCCGAAGCCGACGCGCTAAGCGGGATAACGTTCACCGCCAAACCCGGGCAGACCACGGCGATCATAGGCGCGACGGGTTCCGGTAAATCCACGGTCGCCAATCTGCTGATGCGCTTCTACGACGTGACGGAGGGCTGCATCATGGTCGACGGCGTCGACATACGGAAGGTAAGGCAGGCGGACCTTCGCGCCAAGACCGGCTATGTCCCGCAAAAGGGGACGCTGCTTGCGGGCACGATCCGCTCGAACATTAACTACGGGGCGCCCGACGCAAGCGCAGCCGATACGGAAGCCGCCGCGGAAATCGCGCAGGCGCTTGATTTCATAGAGGAGCGGCCGGAAAGGTACGACTCCGAAATCACGCAGGATGCGACCAACGTTTCCGGCGGCCAGAAGCAGCGCTTGAGCATCGCTCGGGCGCTCGCGAAAGACCCGGAGATTTTGATATTCGACGACAGCTTTTCCGCGCTCGATTTTAAGACGGACGCCAACTTGCGCAAGGCGCTGGCAAAGCGAACTGGGGACAAGACGGTGATCGTCGTGGCGCAGCGGGTCGGGACTATCATGGGCGCCGACCAGATAATCGTGCTCGACGAGGGGCGTATCGCCGGAATCGGAAAACACGGCCAGCTGCTTGAGACATGCCCGGCGTACAACGAAATAGCGACATCGCAGCTGACCGACGGAACGCGCCAAGGCGTCGACGACGGGAAGGAGGTCGCGCGATGAAGAAGAATCAAGAAGAAGCGCGCGCGCCGAAACCCGAAATTATAAATCATGCATTGAGGCAGCCGTCCGCGGGTCCGGGTAGTCCGCACGGACCGATGCGCCGGCCGACGGGGCCCGCGGGCTTCCACGGGCCCGGCCCGGGTCCGGGAGGAAGGCCGGGCCCCGGGGGCGGAAGGCCGGGCGGCGGGCCGATGGGCCACATGATGCCCGGCGAGCGGGCGAAGGATTTTAAGGGGACGTTCAAGAAACTCATCGCGTATTTGAAGAAGCACCTCGCGGTGATAATAATCGTCTGGCTGATCGCGATCACGGGAACCGTGTTCGCGACCATATGCCCGCGCATCCTGGGCGGCGCGACCGACGAACTGTTTAACGGCCTGATGAGGCAGGTCGCCGGCGCGGGCGGCGTCAACTTCGATAAAATCGCCGCGATATTATTGCAACTCGCGGTACTTTACGGTATCAGCGTTTTATTCTCCTACATGCAGGGCTACCTGATGGCCGGAGTCAGCATGAAGGTGACCTACAGGCTGCGCAACGACATACAGTCGAAGATACACAGGCTACCGCTCAAATACTTTGACACGGCGTCCCACGGCGACGTGATGTCGCGAATAACCAACGACGTGGACGTGATAAGCAACTCAATGAGCCAGAGCCTCACCCAAATAATCACGTCAGTCACTTCTATAATAGGCATTATCGTGATGATGTTAACGATCAGCGTCTGGCTGACGCTCGTCTCGATGTTGATTCTGCCCTGCTCGATGGTTTTCATAATGCTTCTCGTCAAAAAATCGCAAAAATACTTCAACGCCCAGCAGCGGAACCTCGGGTTGCTAAACGGCCACATCGAGGAAATGTTCGCGAGCCACGTCGTGGTCAAGGCGTTCGGCGGCGAGGAAGCCTCGATGGAAAAATTCGGCGAGCACAACAAGGCGCTGTACGAATCGAACTGGAAATCAATCTTCATTTCGGGCCTGATGATGCCGATTACGAACCTGATCGGTAACATCGGCTACGTCGCGATTTGCATAGTCGGCGGCGCGCTTGCAGCCAACGGCCGGATGACCGTCGGCGGCATCCAGGCGTTCATCCAGTATGTCAGGCAGTTTAACATGCCGATATCGCAGGTCGCCAACATCGCCAACATCCTGCAGCAGACCGCGGCTGCCGCCGAGCGCGTTTTCGCCTTCCTAGGCGAGGCGGAGGAAGACCCCGACGCCCCCGACGCGATCGTCCCGGGCAAAAACGAGGGGAGGCTCGTCGGTTTCGACGGCGTATCGTTCGGCTACGGTCCCGAAAAGCAGGTCATACACGATTTTAACGCGGAAGTTTTCCCGGGCAGAAAAGTCGCAATCGTTGGCCCAACCGGCGCGGGAAAGACCACGATCGTTAAGCTTCTGATGCGTTTCTACGACGTCGACGGCGGCAGGATCACGCTTGACGGCAACGACATTCGGCTTTATTCGCGCGACGGGCTCCGCTCCTGCTTCGGCATGGTGCTTCAGGACACCTGGCTCTTCAACGGAACTATCGCCGACAACATCCGCTACGGCAAGCTCGACGCGACCGACGACGAGGTGAGGGAGGCGGCCAAGGCCGCGCAGGCGCACCACTTCATCCTTTCGCTGCCAGATGGTTATAAGATGATGATAAACGAGGAAGCGGACAACATTTCGCAGGGCCAGAAGCAGCTTCTGACAATCGCGCGCTCAATACTCGCCGACCCGGGCATACTCATACTCGACGAAGCGACTTCGAGCGTCGACACGCGCACCGAGATGCAGATCCAAAAGGCGATGGACCACCTGATGAAGGGCAGGACCAGCTTCATAATCGCACACAGGCTCTCGACGATACGAAACGCGGACCTGATACTCGTGATGCGCGACGGCGACATAGTCGAACAGGGGACGCACGGGGAGCTTTTAGCGAAAGAAGGCTTCTACGCGGAGCTTTACAACAGCCAGTTCGAGGACGCCTGCTGATGGACGCGCCGCGCCGGAGGGTTTTAGAAATAATCAACCGCAGGGGGGACGGCGCCGCCTTTTGGACCGGCCATCCGAGCGACGCAATCGTACCGATACTCTCCGGCGCCTGGGGCATCGCGCCGACGCGCGAGGCGATCTATTCTTATTTGGAAGACGACTGCAGGTGGATCGGCGCGTGGGGCGGCTTAAAAGATCCGGACCAGGCCCTCGATCCGTACAGGGGAATCGAGTCGCACATAGGGCACGCGGCGGGAGGGGTATTGCGCGGGGCCGAAACCCTGGCGGACGTCGAGTCTATGTACGCGTGGCCGAAACGGCAAGACTACGATTATTCGCATATCTACGCGGAAATAGACAAGCATCCCGACAAGGCGGTATTCACCGGCGACTGGAGCCCGTTCTTCCATATAGTCGCCGCTTTTTTCGGGATGGAGCGCTACTTCGTTTTGATGCACGAAAACCCGAAAATCGTCGAGGCCGTCACCGAAAGGGTGGCGGACTGCTGCGTCGCCTCAAACGAGGCGCTGTTTTCGGGGCTCGGGGACCGCGCCGACATAATGTTTTTCGGAAACGACTTCGGAACGCAGCAGGACCTTTTCATATCGCCGGACTGCTTCAGGCGTTTCGCGCTGCCCACAATCAAGCGGCTCGTTTCCGTCGGCAAAAAACACGGGAAAAAAGTCGCGATGCACTGCTGCGGCTCGATCTACCGGATAATCCCGATGCTAATCGACGCCGGAGTCGACCTGCTTCACCCGATACAGGCGCAAGCCGCCGGAATGTCGGCGGCCGAGCTCGCCAAGTACAAGGGCGACATCGCGTTTCTAGGCGGGATCGACGCGCAGAGTTTCTTCGTAAACGCCAGTCCTTCGCAAATCGCGGACGAGGTGGCGCGGGTGTATGATATACTCGGGCCCAACATAATCATTTCGCCGAGCCACGAGGCGATACTCCCGAACGTGCCGCCCGAAAACGTCCTCGCGATGGCGCGCGCGGCGAAGGGGCTGGCGCGCCCCGCTAAAGCGAACGATACGGCTTCGGAGGAATAAAACGGATTGGACAACGTTGCAAACGGATTAATAGGCGAATATAAAAAATACAAAGCAATGGGCCTTAACCTCGACATGTCTCGCGGCAGGCCGGACGCCGCGCAGCTTTCTTTGTCCGACGGGCTGCTCGACTGCCTAAGACCCGGTCTCCACACGACTTCCGGCGGCGCGGACGGCCGCAATTATGGTAACAACGACGGCCTTCCCGAAATGAAAAAAATCTTTTCGGATATGCTTGGGACAAGCCCCCGCGAAATTATCGTCGGGGGCAATTCGAGTTTAAACATGATGTTCGACTGCGCGGCGACTTTTTTGTATAAAATTTGGGAACGCCCGATAAAATTCATCTGCCCTGTCCCCGGCTACGACAGGCACCATAACATCTGCGATTACCTCGGGATCGAAATGGTCCCGGTCGACATGACGCAAAGCGGGCCCGACATGGACGAAACCGAACGCGCCGCCGCAAGCGACGCCCGGGTCGCCGGCATTTGGTGCGTTCCGGTTTTTTCCAACCCGACGGGCCGCGTCTATTCGCGCGAAACTGTCCGCCGCCTCGCAAAAATGAAGGCCGCCAACGAAAATTTTCGAATTTTTTGGGACAACGCGTACTGCGTGCACAACTTCAGGGGGGAGCTCCCCGCCGCGGCTAACATATTCGACGAATGCGCCCGGGCAGGCAACCCGGAAAGGCCGGTCGTATTCACCTCGTTTTCGAAGATAAGCTTCGCCGGCGCGGGCGTCGCTTGCGCGGCGGCTTCGGAAAAAAACCTCGCGCTTTTGCGCGAACGCGTCGCGGCGCAGACGGTCGGCCCGGACAAACTGAACCAGTTGAGGCACGTAATCTTTTTCGGATCCTTTGACGGGGTGCTTTGCCATATGCGAAAGCACGCGGGGCTGCTCGGGCCTAAATTTAACTCGGTT
>WREB01000001.1 GCA_009779525.1 Defluviitaleaceae bacterium | reverse complement strand
GTACGCCGCTTCCTTCGAGACATGCGCGCGAAGGTTTCGAAGGATTTCGGCAAGCTCGACGTTACCGCCGTCAAGCGGCAAGTCGTTTTTTACGAGCAGCCTCGCAGCCTCAATGTTCGAGCGGGTTTCCTCTATCCCGTTGCCCGCGAAATATCTTTTTATCTGCCATTCCAGATCGCCGTCACCCGGTTCCGGCTCGACTGAACCGGCAAACCGGCCGTCGGGGGAAGCGTAGCGGCCCACGTAGATTTTTTCGAGCGTTATCGGATTGCCCTCGGCGACCAGCCTCGCGACCGACGCGTCGGGAAGCCCCGGCGGAATCCGATCGAAAACTTTCTCAAGCAGCTCCGCGTTTTTGGAAACAGCCGGAAGCCCGCGTCCAAGAAGGCTGCGGGCTATGCCGCGGTCGACGCCGCTTTTGATTATTTCGTCTTCGGAGAGTTCCGGCGTTTTTACGTTTCCGGATTCGCGCATTACGCGTTCGAGCGTGGCGAAGCCGATTTTCGATACCGATAGGCCGCTTTCGACGATCGCGGCGGCGGCTGATTTACCCGCGTTGGATTCGACGTAGGATTGGGCGCGCGTAATGATCGCGATCGCCTTGGCTATCTTTTCCTGCTCTTCCTGTTTTTCCTCGGCGAACCTGACGTCTTCGTCCTTTATTTTATCTATGGTTTTTTTCGATTCGATAAGCTCGTCGATCGGGGGCGCGTCTTTGCGCAAAGAGGCGCGCGAATCGTCGCGCGCGGCGATTTGCCTGAGCGTAAGCCGCTTTCCGCTCTTTACAACTTCGAAGCTCAGCAAGTCGCCGACTTCGCCCTTCACTGAATCGGATTTCGCGGTGAAGCCCGCGCCTTCGGCTGTGGCAAGCCTCGCGTAATCGTCCGTGCGTTCTACCAAAGTCGCGGTAAAAACGGCGCCCTGTTTTAAGAGGGGCTGCCTGGAAGCGTCGCGCCAGCCGACCGTCGGAGCGCGTTCGGGGGAGGGTTGCAAATTGCCGATGACTATGTTCATTAGTACCGCCGATTATGCCGTTCGTTGTATATTTCGGAAAAACGGTGTGATATATTAACAAAAACGCCGGGAGGCCCGGGCCATGCAGTTGATCGTCACCGGAAAGAGCATATCGGACGGGGTTGAAAAAAACGGAGCGGTGTTCGCCGTCGAAAACGGCGCGATAGTCGGCGTCGGCGGAACCGAACTGCTGGACGCCAACCGCAGCGTTAAGCCGATAGACCTTAAAGGCTTCGCGTGCCTTCCTGGATTCGTCGACATCCACGCGCACGGGGGAAGCGGCTTCGACACGATGGACGGGACGCGCACGGCGCTTAACGGGATGTCGCTGCACAAGGCGAAGGAAGGCGTGACCTCGTTCATGCCGTCCACCGTGACGGCTTCCGGCGCCGCGACCGAATCCGCGATAAGCGGGATTAGCGAAGCGCTTTCAATCGGGACGGACGGGGCGAAAATTATCGGCGTCTTCCTGGAAGGCCCTTATATAAACCCGAAAAACAAGGGCGCGCACCCGGCGGAATACATAAGGCCGATCGACCCAGTTGAAATTTTCGAGTTCGCGAAAAAATGCGCGGCCAAACTATCGCCCGACGGCAGAAAACGGACGCTAAGCGTCGCTGTCGCGCCGGAACTTCCCGGCGGGCCGGAAGCGATCGGCAAGCTTGCCGCCTCCGGCATAAACGTCCGCGTGGGCCATTCGTCCGCGACATATTCCGAAACGCTGGAATCCGTCCGGCTCGGCGCTAATCTTTCGATACACACTTACAACGCGATGAGCCCGCTCAACCACCGCGAACCCGGAATGGTCGGAGCCGTCATGGATTGCAGGGACATTTACGCCGAAATCATCTGCGACATGGTGCACGTGCACCCCGCGGCGGTAAGGGTTTTGGTCAATGCTAAGGGCGCGGACAAAATCGTGATGGTGACCGACTGCATGAGGGCGGGCGGCCTTTCTGACGGCGAATACGGGCTCGGCGAAATGACGGTTTATGTCAGGGGCGGCGAGGCGAGGCTCGCCGACGGAACGCTCGCGGGAAGCACAGCGACCGTCGCGGGCTGTCTTAAAAACATGGTCAACCATGTCGGAGTCGCGCTTTGCGACGCGGTCAAGATGGCGACTTCAAACCCGGCGAAGGCGGTCGGGCAATTCGACGCGATAGGGTCGCTGGACGTCGGCAAGCGCGCCGACATAACCGCGATCGACGCCGAAATGAACGTTAGGTTCGTGATGGCCGACGGGAAAATACTGCTCGATAAAAGATGACGAAGAAATATTTAAACGACTACGCCGTCGTCGAAGTAAACGGCAAAAAGAAGCTCGAGTATCACGGAATCGTATACGAAATAGACATGCCCCCCGCCGAACTTCGGAGGCGGAAGGCCATGCTTGTCTTAAACGCGGCCGCTTCGGCCGCGCTTTTTGTTTTTATGGGGCTTAATGGAAACGAATGCACGCGCGCCCCCTACGTGGGGATCCCGTACGCGCTCATATCGATCCCGGCGCTTTTCGCGCTGACGGATACCGCGAGGTTTTTTTTCACCGGCGCCAATCTTAAGCGCGTCGATTGCGAAGGCACGCTCGCGCGTATTTTATTTTGGCCTCGCGTGTGCGCCGCCGCTTCGGCCGCGTCGTTGATCGGAGGCGCCGCGTTTTTCTTGAGGTTTCCGCAAACTTTTTTAAGCGAGGCGTTTTTTATGCCGACAGGCGCGGCCCTGCTAGCTTCGTCGATTTTATTTTTAAAAGGAGCGAAACGTATAAGGGAGCGGACGCGCGAGCAATTTTGCGTTCGTTGACAATATATGTCATTTATGTTACGTTACGTTCCAAGCTAACGCATCTGAGTCTAAGGAGAGAAACTAATGGGCAAGACGATCAAAAAGATCCTCGCGATCACGCTGGTCCTGGCGATGGCTTTATCACTCGCCGCAGCGTGCGCAAAAAAAGAAGAACCGGCTGCGCCGACCGCAGCACCGACGGCTACGCCCGCGCCGACGCAAGCGCCAGTAGAGACGGCCGACGCCGTCGTGGAAGACGAACCGGTGGTTGAAGACGAGCCGGAAATCGAAGCGGAAATCGAACCGGAACCGTTCCCTATGGTAATAAGAAGCGAATACTTAAACCAAAAATTTACCCCGTTCTTTTCGGAGACAGGCTATGACAGGGACGCCGCGGCTCTAGTCGGCCTCTCGACCATGACGACCGACCGCAGGGGCGAAATAGTCTTCGGCGGCATCAAAGGCGAGACGCTCAACTACAACGGCACCGACTACTTCTATCAGGGAGTCGCCGACCTGACCGTTACGGTCGACCGCGACGCGGACACGACCACGTACCATACCAAGATCAGGGACGACCTCAAGTTTTCGGACGGCACGCCCGTCACGATAGACGACGCGATCTTCTCGCTCTACGTCTACCTCGACCCGTCGTACGACGGCTCGTCGACTTACTACTCGTTCCCGATAGTGGGGCTTGACGCGTACCGCAACCAGTACGCCGACCAGTTCGGAAGCGTCGTCAACGCCATGATCGACGCCGGAATCGACCACGAGTGGTCCGACGCCGACGAATGGCCCGAGGACCTGCAGCAAAAATTCTGGGCCGACGTCACCGACAAGTGGCACGAAGTCTGCCAGTCGATCGTGGACTTCGCGGGCGGCTACACCGCGCGCTACGCCTCGAGCATCGGCTACACCGCCGAGGAGATCGCCGACAACGTCGGCCTGCAGGTCGCGTTCGGCATGTGGCTCTGGGGTTTCGGAGACGTCGATTATGAAACCGTCGAGGTCGAGGAAGTCAACGACGAAGGCGAAACCGTGACGACGAACGTCATGGCCGAAGGCGCCGACATAATATTTATCGCAGAGATGACCGGCAAAGAATTCGTGCTCTCGGACGGCGAATACCCGACGATAGCCGACTTCTACAACGAGACCTACATCGCTTACGACGGCGAGCTCGCCGATTTCAGCGAGGTCGAGGACCCCAACGAAACCAACCAGCTCGAGCCGATCAAAGCCAAATACTTTAAAGAAATGGCCGACGCGTTAGGCGTCGCGCTTACGGTCACAAGCATCGAAGGCATCCGCAAGATCAACGACTACGAATTAGAAATAGTGACGAACGGGTTCGCGGCCAACGCCGTCTATTCGCTCGGCAACCTGACGCTCGCCCCGCTTCACTACTACGGCGACAAGTCGCTCTGGCAGCCCGAGAACGGCCTGTACGGCTTCCCGTTCGGCGACCTTTCGATAATACACTCGAAGGATACCGTGCCGCTCGGCGCCGGCCCGTACAAGTACGTGAGCTACTCGGACCAGGTGCTCTACTACGAAGCCAACCCCTACTACTGGGAAGGCGAACCCGAAATCAAGCACGCGCAGTGGAAGGGCGCGGCCAGCGCCACTGAGCTCTCGGGCATCATCGCCGGGACGCACGACATAGCCGAAACCTCCTATTCGCCGACCAATCGCGACCGCATCAAGCAAGAGAACTCAAACGGCGAGCTAAGCGGCGACGTGATCTACACGACCACCGTTCCGAACTTGGGCTACGGCTACATCGGGCTTAACGCCTCCAACATCAACGTCGGCGGCGAACCCGCAAGCGACGCCTCCAAAAATCTGCGCCGCGCGCTGGCGACGGTAATGGCCGCCGCGCGCGAGACCGCGGTCAACAGCTACTATCAGGACACGGCGTTCGTCATCGACTACCCGATTTCATACACGAGCTGGGCGGCGCCGATGCCGACCGACGACGGCTACGAAATCGCGTTCTCGAGGGACGTCAACGGCGACGCGATATACACTCCCGGAATGACCCCGCAGGAACGCTACGACGCGGCGATCGCCGCATCGCTCGGCTTCTTCGAGGCGGCCGGCTACACGGTCGACGGCGGGACCGTCACCGCGCCCCCGGCTGGCGTAAGGACCACGCTTTACGGCGACGCCTCCTACATGGAGTTTGAGGCGGCGGTGGGCGCCGACGGCGGCGGGGACCACCCCAACTTCGCAATCTACACCGACTTTAAAGAAGCGATGGCGACCATCGGCATCACGATAACGATCAGCGACCTCGCCTGGAACAATTTCCAAACCGGCGCAAGGTCCGGCGAATACGACATCTGGACGATGGCCTGGGGCTCGACGATCGACCCCGACGTCTTCCAGATCTACCACAGCACTAACATGCTCGGCAAGACGGGCTCGACCAACAGCAACATGTACATGATCGACGACCCGCTTCTCGACGAGCTGCTCTTCGCCTCGCGCAACAGCGACGACAAGGCGTACCGCAAGGCCGTGTTCAAACAGATCTTCGACATAATAATGGACTGGGCGGTCGAGCTTCCGTCCTACCAGAGAAGCAACTTCATCTGCTTCAGCGAGGAAAGGGTCAACACGTCGACGATCGCGAAGGACTCCACGACGTACTGGAGCTACCTGAGCGAGATTGCGACGATGCAAATGAGAAACCAATAGTACTCGGTTGAAATTAAACCCCGTTCCTAGCGGACGGGGTTTAATTTTATTAAACGCACCAATCGGCGGAAGGATAGCCTAATGCACAGGTTTCTAATAAGGCGCATAACTTTCGGCGCGGCGATCGTGGTGCTTGGCGCGTTCATAACATACGCGGTGCTGCGCCTCATCCCCGTTTCGTACGTGCAGACGCAGGCGCTCAGGCTTTCGCAGTTTCCCGGCTCGAAATCGTACCAGGATTGGATCGACCAGCTGAACGCGATGTACGGCTTTGACCTGAGCATACCCGCGGGTTTCCTGCGCTGGGCGGGTAACGCCGTGCGCGGCGATTTCGGCGACAGCTGGGCCTACACGGTCCCGGTCGTCGACCATTTCAAGGCCGTAATCATGTTTTCGGTCGTCTTGCAAGTTGTGACGCTTGTCATCGAGCTTGTCATCGCGATACCGCTAGGCATCACCGCCGCCAGGAAGCAGTACAGCAAAACGGACATAGGCGTCACCGTTGCGGCGCTGATGGGGATTTCGCTCCCGTCGTTTTTCTTCGCGACGGTGCTGCGCTACGTGTTCGCAGTCAGGCTCGGATGGTTCGACGTCTACGGCATCGTCGGGCGAAACCACATATTCTTAAACGCGTGGGGCAAGATCCTCGACTACGCGAACCATTTGGTGCTCCCCGCCGCGACGCTCATGATCATGAGCATAGGCGGCCTGATGCGCTATACCCGGACCATAATGCTCGAGGTGCTTAACGCGGATTACATCAGGACCGCGAGGGCGAAGGGGCTGCCCGAACGAATCGTCATAAACCGCCACGCCTTCAGGAACACGATGATACCGATCGTCTCCTACTTCAGCTACCTGCTTCCCGCGATGTTTTCGGGGTTCATGATCACGGAGACGATATTTTCGATTCCCGGAATCGGCTACGCCGGCTACAACGCGATCGTGCAGGGCGACATCCCGTTCACAATGTTTTACATGACGTTCATCATTTTGCTGACGCAAGTCAGCCTGATTATCGCCGACATGATGTACGCGGTCGTCGACCCGCGCGTCCGGGTCAATTAGGGGGATTGTGATGGAAGGATCCTCTTTGGATAAAAATAAGGACATGCAAAAACAGCAGCAGCAGCAGCCCGCCGACGATACCGCGCGCGTGAAGGTGCTTTCGCCGGGCATGATGGTGTATAAGCGCTTCATCCGGAACAAGCTCGCGATAATAGGGCTTGCGATAATCGCCGCGATGTTTTTGTTTTCGTTCGCCGGGGGGTTCTTCTACCCGCACGGCCAGGCGCAAGTCTTTAAGGGCGAGGCGCACATCAACCTCGAGTACGCGATCGCAACATACAACACGGAACTCAGGCTTTACGCGGCCGAAGGCGTGACGTTCCCGCCGCAGGCGTACGCGCCGTTTCTGCTCGCGCTGAGCACAAACGACAGGGAGTTTACGCACGGCGGCGTCAACTACATCATCATGGACGAAGGCGGGGAGTTTTATAAGATAGGCGGCTACGTGACGCTTGCGGAAGGCGACGAGTTCCGCGGGATGATCGCGTGGCGCGACGGCGAAGAGGGTTCGCCCGAGCTTCCGGCTAAGCTTAAGAAGGCGTTTGAGGACGCGCATGCCGACGGGTACGACGAATTCATTTTCGAGGGCGTAACCTACCACGTAATCAGGGGCAACAGATCGTGCGCGATCGCCGTCTACCAGGATTTCGCGGTGGCGTCGCGCCGCGCGTTCGACGCCTACGACCCGGCCGGCGCCGGAGTCGTCTCAAGCTACGGCTTCCGCCTCGCAGTCGAGGAGGCGATGTTTAACGACGACGATTATTTTTCATACGGAGGCTCGAGCTACCGGATGGAAATGCTCGACGCCGACAACGGCACCGTGTTCGATTCAAGCGGTGAAGCGTTCGCCGACATCTCCGTCATAATAATCACCCCACCGACCGGAAGCGGAATCACCCACCCGATCGCGTTCAAGAAGGACATCAGGGAAGCGATTGTCGAAAGCGTTCCGTTCTTCTGGACCGAAACCGCAAACGGAGAGCGCACGCGGTTCGACGTGCAGCGGATCAACCAGCATTTCTTCGTCCGCACCGACCAGCTCACCGAGGTAATCGAAATATATTACCCGCCCTCGAAACAAAACTGGCTCGGCACCGACGCGAACGGGATGGACATCCTCGCGCGCCTCATGTACGGAGGCAGGATTTCGCTCACGCTCGGTTTCGTCGTAGTCCTCGTGCAGCTTTTCATCGGCGTCGTCTTCGGCGGCATATCCAGTTATTTCGGCGGATGGGTCGACACGGTGATGATGCGCTTCGTCGATCTTTTCAACACCATTCCCTATTTTCCGATGATGATAATATTAGGCTCTATCCTCGACGCCTACCGAGTCGACCCAGTCCAGCGGATCTACATCCTAATGATGCTATTGGGCATAATGGGCTGGACCGGCATCGCGCGCACCGTGCGCGGGCAGATCCTCTCGCTGCGCGAGCAGGACTTCATGATCGCGGCGGAGGCCGCGGGGCTTTCGGTCGGCAGGAGGATATTCAAGCACCTTGTCCCGAACGTCATGCCGTTACTCATAATCAACGCGACGATGGGGCTCGGCGGGATCATAATCACCGAGGCGACGCTGTCGTTTCTCGGGATGGGGGTCAAGTACCCGCTCGCCTCGTGGGGCCAGATGTCAAACGCGGCGATAAACGAGACGGTCCTGACGTTTTACCCGTGGACCTGGCTTCCCGCGGGAATATTGATTTTTTCCACGGTGCTGGGCTTCATGTTCGTCGGCGACGGTCTTCGCGACGCGTTCGACCCTAAGATGAAAAGGTAAACGGGATGGCTAAGAAAAAAAAGGCTAATTACATAAGCGCGAAGGAAACGAACGCGATATCCAGGGAAAACCGGAGGATCACCAGCCGGATGGAGAAGGCGCGTAAAAAGCGCAACGTGCCCGAGAGCGAATACCTTTGCAAAATGAAAGACCCTGGCAACGTCGTCGAATTCGACGACCTGTACACCTATTTCTACACCGACATAGGCACGGTGAAGGCTGTCGACGGGGTCACATTCGACGTTCCCGCGGGCAAGACGGTGGGCGTCGTCGGCGAATCGGGCTGCGGCAAGTCGATAACGAGCCTTTCGCTCATGCAGCTCGTGCAGCGCCCTCAGGGGCAGATCGTCAAGGGCGCGATCAGACTCAACTACGGCGACCGCGCGGTCGACGTCGCGAAGATGCCCGTCGAAAAAATGCGAAAAATCAGGGGCAACGCCGTCTCGATGATATTCCAGGAGCCGATGACGAGCCTTAACCCGGTCTTTCGCATTGGAAAGCAACTGGACGAAGTGCTCGAGATGCACGCGGAGGACTTTGGTAAAAAGGACCGGAAGCAAAAAGTTCTCGAACTATTGGAAATGGTCGGGATCGCAAACGTCGAAGGCGTCTACAGGATGTATCCGCACGAGCTTTCCGGCGGGATGAGGCAGCGCGTCATGATCGCGATGGCCCTTGCCTGCGACCCGAAACTCATCATCGCAGACGAGCCGACGACGGCGCTCGACGTCACGATACAAGCGCAGATACTCGATTTGCTCAGGCAGCTCAAGGAACGCATAAACAGCGCGATCATGCTTATCACGCACGACCTCGGCGTCATCGCCGAAATGGCCGACTATGTAGTCGTGATGTACGCGGGCCGCATCGTGGAGAAAGGCACCGCGCGCGAGGTTTTCATGAATCCGTCGCACCCATACACGATAGGCCTGATGGCCTCTAAGCCGATCATAAACAAAGACGTCGAAAAATTGTACAGCATCCCGGGCGTGGTCCCAAACCCGATAAACATGCCAAACCATTGCTATTTCCGCGACCGTTGCGAAACGCGGACCGAAAAATGCTCCGGCACGTACCCCGTCTTTCGCACGGTTAGCGAGACGCACAGCGTCGCCTGCCATCTCCGCGATTGTTTCGGCGGAGCGGAGGCCGGCGGCGCCGCCAAAACGGCGCCGTATTTCGCGAACGACGAAAAGGAAGCTGCCATCCAATGAAGGACGCGGTGCTTGAGGTAAACGGCTTAAAAAAATATTTCCCGATTAAGTCGGGTCTGTTCAACCGCGTCGTCGGGCAGGTGCGCGCGATCGACGGCGTTTCGTTCGCGATAAAAAAGGGCCAGACGATGGGCCTTGTCGGCGAATCGGGCTGCGGCAAGACGACTATCGGAAAGACGATCCTGCGGCTAAACGACAAAACCGAAGGAAGCGTGCTGCTCGGCGGCAAGGATATTTTTTCGCTTCGCGGGAAGGAGCTTCGCCGCTTCCGCCCGAAGATCCAGATCGTATTCCAGGACCCCTACTCGAGCCTCTCGCCGCGCATGCCCGTCGGCGAGATAATCGGCGAGGCGGTGCGCGAACATAAAATTGTCCCGTCTTCCGAATTCAACGGGTACATAACGCGCATAATGAAGTCGTGCGGGCTGCACGAATACCATAAGGATAGGTATCCGCACGAATTTTCGGGCGGGCAGCGCCAACGCATATGCATAGCGCGCGCCCTCGCGCTTAACCCCGAGTTCATCGTCTGCGACGAGCCGGTCTCGGCGCTCGACGTTTCGATACAGGCGCAGATAATAAATCTGCTCGAGGATTTGCAAGCGGAATACGGGCTCACCTATCTGTTCATTTCGCACGACCTTTCCGTGGTCCAACATATTTCGGACACGGTCGGCGTGATGTATCTCGGCAACATGGTCGAATTCGCGACTAAGGACGAGATTTTCGAAAATCCCGCCCATCCTTACACGAAGGCGCTGTTTTCTGCGATTCCCGTTCCGGACCCGACCGTTAAAATGGAGCGCATCATCCTCGAGGGAAGCATCCCGTCGCCCGCAAACCCGCCTGGCGGTTGCAAGTTCCATACGCGCTGCAGAGAATGCGCGGAGCGTTGTAAAAAAGATCCGCCTCCGTCGGTCGAGGTTTCGCCCGGCCATACCGTCGTCTGCCATCTATACAAATGAGCGAGCCTGACGGGCTAACCGAAACGCCAATCGAACAGATGTCAAAAAAGGAATACCGAAGGTTCATGTTCGCCGCGACGCTTTCGGCCCTCGCAATCGGGCTGGCGTTCGCGGCGGTCATCATTTTGTTCGTCCTTTTTTGTTATTTCGTCTGGCTGAGGTAGCGGATGGATACGGAAAAAATCAACGCGCTTCGCGAAATAATCGAAGCATCCCGGCGGATCGTGTTTTTCGGCGGGGCGGGCGTCTCCACCGAAAGCGGGATCCCCGACTTCAGGAGCGCTTCGGGCCTTTACGGAGGCGAATACGCCGGCTACCCGCCCGAAGAAATATTAAGCGCCGCTTTTTTTCAAAACAATGCGAAACTGTTTTACGAATACTATTTCGCCAACCTCGTCCATCCGGACGCGCGCCCCAACGCCGCCCACTCGGCGCTTGCGGATCTTGAAACAGCGGGTAAGGTTTCGGCGGTGATTACGCAAAACATCGACGGGCTCCATCAAGCGGCGGGGAGCGCGAATGTAATCGAGCTGCACGGCTCGGTGCATAAAAATTTTTGCGTTCGGTGCCGGACCCCGCACTCTCTTGCGCAAATGCTTAAAAATTCGCCCAAAATCCCCGAATGCGAAAAATGCGGATGTACGGTCAGGCCGGGCGTCGTGCTTTACGGCGAGGCGCTGAACGGGGATGTAGTAAGCGCGGCGATCCGCCACATACGGGAGGCGGACGCCCTGATCATAGGAGGCACGTCGCTTTCGGTCTATCCGGCGGCGGGGTTCATAAGTTATTTTAAGGGAAAGTCCCTCGCGGTCATCAACCGCGGCGATACTTCCGTCGACGGCTTGGCGAATGTAGTCGTCCGCGAACCGATCGGCGAAGTTTTTTTGCGGCTTTCGTCCGATTGAACAAGATTTCTTATTTATAAAACGCGAAAATGATTGCTATTTACAAATTCAACTCGAAACATTAGAATGAATCGTTCATTCGGAAACAATTTTTCATACGGGCCAGGGAGCTTGCAGGCGGGGAGGTCTACATGATATTCGACGCGATGTTCCGGCAGAACAACATCCTCGGCGCGGCAAGCAACGCCGCGAACGTCCGCAACGAAGTGATAGTAAACAACATCGCAAACGCCGACGTCCCCGGCTTCAAGTCAAAGGCGGTGGATTTCGAGGCGTCCCTCGCCGAAGCGATCGACCGCTACCGGCAGACGGGAAACCTCGACTTGTCCGGCGCGTCCCCGTCGATTCGCCTCACCAACGAAAACTACAATTACAGGATAGACAAGAACAACGTCGACATGGAGCTCGAGATGGTGAACCTCTACCAGAACGCGATTAAATTCGAGACGTTCATTACGTGCATGCAAAGCAATTCCAAGCGCCTCTCAATGGCGCTGACCGGGAGGTAGCCAGTGTTCGACGCAATGAACATAAGCGCGTCCGGACTGACCGCGCAGCGCCTGCGGATGGACATAATTTCGCAAAACATCGCCAACGCGCAGACGACGCGCACGCCCGAGGGCGGGCCGTATAAGCGGCGGACGGTCATCTTCCAGGAAATAAACGGCAAGGACCCGTTCGCCTCCCTTTTTTCGAAGAAAACCGAGCTTATGGAAAACGAGGGAAGGGGCGTCCGCGTAAGCCAGGTCGCAATCGACGAGTCGCCCGGGATACTGATGTACGACCCGTTCCATCCCGACGCCGACGGCGAGGGCTACGTGCGGATGCCAAACGTCAACATCATCGAGGAAATGGTCAACATGATATCCGCAAGCCGTTCCTACGAAGCCAACATCACCGCGATCAACAGCTCGAAGGCGATGCTGGCAAAGACGCTCGAGCTGGGGAGGTAGCAGATGGATTTTATGATAGGCGCGATAGGGGAGCACAATCTCGTCCCGGACCTGCAGGTCCAAAGCGTGCAGAAGGTGGACAACCCCTTCTCCACGTTTTTTAAGGCGGCGATGGACGTGGTAAGCGAAACCAACCAGTACCAGCTTATCGCGGACGCGTGGCAGACGGACCTCGCGACCGGAAAGACCGACGACATCCTCTCCGTCCTGCTCGCGCAAAGCAAGGCTGAAACCGCGCTTAACTTCACCGTGCAGGTAACGAACAAGATCATCGAATCGTACAGGGAAATCATGAGGATGGCAGTTTAGTTCCCAAAAAGATGCTGGAGCGTTAGATGCCCGAACAGCTCATTAGGATATTGCAACCGATAAAAACCAGGTGGGACGCGCTGACTCGCGATCAGAAGATAAAGCTGGCCGCGGTGGTCGGCGTTATTTTATTGGCGCTGATACTTACCGTCTACCTCACCACCCGGACGACCTACTACCGTTTCCTGACCTTAGAAGACGGAAACGACGTGATATCGGTCGAGCAGACGCTCAAAAACGCCAACATAAAGACGAGGCGCGGCAGGGACGGCTATTCGATCGAAGTGGATAAAAAAAGGGTGATGGACGCCAAGATCGAGCTCGACGCCAACCCCACGACCAGCAAGATACCTTTCACCTACCAGGACGCCTTAAGCCTAAGCGGTATGTCAACGACCGACACGCAAAACCGCGAGATGACGCTCCGCGTGCTCCAATCCGAACTGAGGCAGTACCTGATCATGACGCACGGGGTGGACGACGCCGAAGTAAGGCTCGTCATCCCCGACAGGCGCGCGTTTTTGGCTCCCGAAACAAATCCGTCGTCGGCGGCGGTCACGCTAAAAGTCAACAGGGACTTCCCGGCGAACGGCGGCGAAACGATCGCGCTGCACGTAAGCAGGTCGGTCGAGGGGCTGCTCCTCGAAAACGTGGAGGTTACCGGCCAGTACCTTAACGTGCTTTTTTCCGGCTCTAGATCCACGGAAGAAGAAACCGCCGCGACCATCGCGACGCTTCAGCAGCAGGAGCGCAGGGCGCTCATCTTCGAGATCCGCTCGCTGTTTTATCCGAACTTCGATGAAGTCAACGTCGTTCCCAACCTGATGTACGACACGCTGATCGAAGAGACCGAATATACGTTTCGCATCGCGACGCCGGACCCCGACTCGGATATCGGAGTCCCGCTCGACCTCAAGGAGGAAAGCAGCAAGGTTGACGGAATGAACCCGGGCGACGAGCCGGGGCTCGGTTCCAACGACTACCAGTCCCCCGACTACCAAACCGGTTCGGGCGCGGGCGGAAGCGCCAGTTCAAGGCTTCGCGAAATGAGCGAAATCGGCTACAACACCGACGAAAACCAAAAAAAATACGGGCCCGGCAGCTACATCCGCGACGAATCTTCGATCACCATAAGCCTCGTGCGCTATAAAACCTACTCGCAGGCGGCTTTTATGCGGCAGGACAGGACGCGGACGCAAACGGACTGGGACGACTTCAAGTTCGAGATGGGGGGAAGCCGCCTCGTCGAAGCGCCCGAGCTTGAGCTTTACAAGCAGATGGGCGTCGCGTCGACAGGAATGCGCCTCGACAACGTTTTCATAACCGTATCGGAGCTTCCGTTCTTCCTGGACGACGTTTCGCCTTCGATCAACTGGCAGCAGATCGTGATGATCGCGATCGCCTCGCTTTTGATCCTGATGCTGGCGCTTGGCCTCATCCGCCGCAAGCAGGAGGAGGAAGCGGAGGAAGAACCCGAGCCCGAGCTTTCGGTCGAAGACCTACTGGTGAGCACGCAGCTTGAGGAAGCGCGCGAGGAAGCCGAGAAGCTCGAGGAAATAAACTATTACAAAGAATCCGAGATCAAGAAGCAAATAGAGAAGTTCGTCAACGAAAAACCGGAAGCGGTTGCGGCGCTCCTCCGCAACTGGATCAACAACGAAGAATGGTAAAGGAGGAGTAGGGCATGGCGGCCGAATCCATCACATCCGACCTGACCGGTCGCGAAAAAGCGGCCATTTTATTGATATCGCTCGGCCCGGAAAAATCGGCGCAGATATTCAAGCATCTCAAGGAAGACGAGATCGAGACGCTTACGCTTGAGATCGCCAACATCACGACGGTCATGCCCGAAACCAAGGACGAAGTCCTAAACGAATTCTATCAAATCTGCCTCGCGCAGCAGTACATAACCGAAGGCGGCATCGCGTACGCAAAAAACATTTTGGAAAAGGCGCTCGGCGAGGCGAGGGCTTACGAAGTAATAAGCAGGCTCACCGTCTCGCTGCAGGTGCGGCCGTTTGATTTCATCCGCAAGACCGACGCTAGCCAAATCATCAACTTCATCCAAAACGAGCATCCCCAGACGATCGCCCTTATTTTGTCCTATCTGCGCCCGAAGCAGGCCGCGGACGTCCTTTCGTCCCTCGCGCAAGAGAAGCAGGCGGACGTCGCGAGGCGAATCGCCCTGATGGACCGCACTTCGCCGGATGTGATAAAGGAAGTGGAAAAGGCGTTGGAGAAGAAGCTTTCCGCATTAATGACTGAGGATTTCACGACGGTCGGCGGCGTGGATTCGGTCGTGGAGATATTGAACGCGGTGGACCGCACGACGGAAAAAACGATCATGGAGACCCTGGAAGTCGAGGACGTCGAGCTTTCGGAGGAAATCCGCCGCAAGATGTTCGTGTTCGAGGACATACTGCAGCTTGACAGCCGTTCCGTACAGCAGGTGCTTCGCGAAGTCGACCAAAAAGAACTCGGGCTCGCCTGCAAGATTTGTTCCGACGAATTGCAAAACCATATATTCGCGAACCTTTCCAAACGCCTTGCCGCCATGATCAAGGAAGACATGGACTACCTTGGCCCGGTGCGGCGCTCCGACGTCGAGGAGGCGCAGCAGAAGATCGTCAACATCGTCAGGCGGCTGCAGGACGCCGGTGAGATCCTCATAGCGCGCGGCGGAGGGGATGAAATAGTTGTCTAGCATCCTAAAGGCGCGAAACGTAAACCTGGAAACGGACAATGTAATAAGCATAGAGGCGCTGCCACCGATCTTCGAACCCGAAGCCGAATACTTTCCCGAATTAGAGATCGAACAGGGCGAGCCGCCCGAAGAAACTGCCGAAAGAATAATCCAGAAAGCGATTAGGGAAGCGGAGCAGCTCGAATCGAAGACTAAATACGATTGCGAGGAGCTTGTGCGCGAAGCGATCGCGAAAGCGGAGCACGAGGCTTCCGAGCTGAGGCGAAAGGCGAGGGAAGAAGGCTTCAACGAGGGTTACGGCGAAGGCTACAGCAAGGCCGAGTCTGAAGGCAGGCTGATTATCGGCGAAGCCGAGACGATTTTGGAAGAGGCGAAAGCCGAACGCAAAGAAATCGAGGAATCGCTCGAGCCCGACATAATCGGACTCGTTTCGGATATCGTGCGGAAGTTGATCGGGGACGCGACGGAACTGTATCCCCAGACGATCGTCAACCTCGCGAGACAGGGGTTGTCGGGCGCGACGCTTTCGGGCGAAGTCGCGATCCATGTTTCGCCCGAAGATTACAAGACGGCGGCGGAAAACGCCGAAGCGCTTTCGGCGTACGCGGACAGCTCGGTGACGATAGAAATCGTGCGCGACCCGTCGCTGCGCCCGATGGACTGCGTGATCGAGACTCCGTTCGGCAACATCGACTGCAGCCTTAATATGCAGTACGAATCGCTGAGGGACCAGCTTAAGTATATATCGGGCATGATATGAACGCGGTCGAAATCGGCAAATACCGCGCGGCGCTTGACAAAAGCTACATAAAAAAAACCGGCAGAGTCACGCAGGTCGTCGGCCTGACGATCGAATCGTGCGGGCCCGAGGCAAACATCGGGCAGACGTGCCTGATAAAGGCGGGCAAATACGGCGATCCGGTCCTTTCCGAGGTAGTGGGGTTTCGCGACGGCCGCATCCTTTTGATGCCACTGGGCGACATGTCGGGCGTGGGGCCTGGCAACACCGTCGAGGCGCTTGAGAAACCGATCACGATACGCGTTTCGGAAAAACTCCTCGGGCGCGTGTTCGACGGCATCGGCAACCCGATGGACGGGAAGCCGCCGGTTGAGGAAGGCGACGAGTGGCGCGTCATAAACCCTCCGCCGAACCCTCTTAGGCGCAGCAGAATCCTGCAGCCGCTCCCGCTTGGGATTAAGGCGATCGATGGTTTGCTTACGGTCGGCAAGGGGCAGCGGATGGGGATCTTTTCCGGAAGCGGCGTGGGAAAAAGCACGCTGATGGGAATGATCGCGCGAAACACGCGCGCCGACATCAACGTGATAGCGCTTGTCGGCGAACGCGGCAGGGAAGTCCGCGAGTTCCTCGAAAAGGATTTAGGCGAGGAAGGGATACGGCGCTCCGTAATAGTAATAGCGACTTCGGACAAGCCCGCGTTGGTAAGGCTTAAGGCTGCGGAAGTCGCGACAAGCATAGCCGAGTACTTTAGGGCGAAGGGCATGGACGTGATGCTCCTCATGGATTCGCTGACGCGCTTCGCGATGGCGCAGCGCGAAGTGGGGCTCGCGACAGGCGAACCGCCGGTTTCGCGCGGCTACACACCTTCGGTTTTCGCGACGATCCCGAGGCTGCTCGAGCGCGCCGGCAACTCGGAGAAGGGTTCGATAACCGGGCTGTACACGGTGCTTGTCGACGGGGACGATCTGACCGAACCCGTCACCGACACTGCGCGAAGCGTGCTGGACGGGCACATCGTCCTGGCGCGCAAGATCGCCAACCGCAACCACTATCCGGCGATCGACGTTTTAGCCAGCATATCGCGCGTCATGACCGATATCGTGGACGGCGAACATAAAAGGGTCTCGAACGAAATAAAGAAATCGATGGCGGTCTACGCCAACTCGGAGGACTTGATAAACATCGGCGCGTACGTTAAGGGAAGCAGCCTTGAGATCGACGATGCGATTTCTAAGCACGACGCGATCGACGGGTTCTTGATGCAGGAGATCGGCGAAAAAATATCATTCGAAGATACGCTCGCCATGATGGGCGGCATTTTAGGTTAAGCGGGTAGAAATATGGCGCGGTTCGTATTCAGGCTCCAACCGTTACTAAACGTCAAGGAACAAATCGAGGACCAGAAGGAAATCGAGTACGGCCAAGCGCTGCGTCGGCTCGACGAAGAACGCAAGGCGAAGGAACGCCTCGAAAGGCAGCGCGAAAGCCAAATCGTTTTGTTTCGGGAGTCGCTTGAAAAGGGGATAAACCCCGCCGAGGCGCGAAGGTACAACAACACGATCGAACGCCTGAAAAACCGAATAAAGGAACAGATAAAGCGGATCGAGGCGGCGGAAGCCTACGCGGAAAAAAAGCGCGTCGAACTCGTCGAGGCGATGAAGCAGCGCAAGATGCTCGACTCGATAAAAGACAACAGGCTCGAAACATACAAGCAGGGCGAAAAGCTCGCGGAGCAGAAGCAAGTCGACGAACTGGTGAGCTATCAATACTCGTAGTCATATTAAATGGAAGCAAGGGGTGAGGTTGGATGGCGAAGGACAGCAAGCAGGCGGACGCGGACAATCCGGCCGAACTCGAGGATATCGGCATCAAGGAAAGGAAAAAGGAAAAAAAGGGCGGGTTCCCGTTCGTCCCGGTAATAGTGCTGCTTGTAATCATCGGCGTAATCGTGGCGATACTCGGCTACGACGTCTTCGGGGCGCGCGAACGCTGGATAATGCCGTATGTTCGGAACGCGCCGCTTGTCGGGCGTTTCTTCCCGGAGCCCGACGAAGCCGCGGAAGAAATCGACGAGGGCATGTACGCTTCGATGACCTCCGACGAGATAAGCGCGATAGTTTCGGCGTTCGAGCAAAAAATAGAATCGCTCGAATCGGAGCTTAGGATTGCCGGAAAAAAACACGAGGCGGACGAAAGCACGATAGCGCTGCTTCGCGAAATGACCGATCAAATGGACGCGTTCCGCCGGGAAAAGGCGCGCTTCGACGAGGCGATCGCAAAAGGCGACCCGGTAGCGTACAAGGATTTTTTTGAGTCGGTTTCGCCCGAGAACGCGGAGCGCCTTTACACGGAAGCGGCGGAAACCGTGAAGTACAATTCGGAAGCCAAAAAGATCGTCAACCTCTTCGCGGAAATGGACGAGAGCGCCGCGGCGCAGACGCTGGAAGACCTGCTTTTGACGAACACCGATATGGTCGTCGGCATATGCAAGCAGCTCGGCCCGAGAACGCTGGCGCTTATCATGGAGGAAATGACTCCGCCGAGCCGCGCGGCGCTGACCCGATTGATGTATCCGGAGAGCCCCGCGCACATGTCTACGCAACCCGCGCAAGGAAGCCCCGCGCCGACTCCAGAGGCTCCGCCGACAGAGGAAACGGAAGACGAATAAACAATGCGAAAGCATTTTTATTAATAAACATCGCGAAAGGAGGTGAAAAAATGGTATTAAACGGAATATTCCAAAGCGAAGCGCCGCCGCTTGGCGAAGCGGCTTCCGCAAAGAAGCCGAAAAGCGGCGAAACCAGCTTCGAGGCGTTCCTCGCCTCGATCGAGCGAAGCGGGCAAAAAAAAGAAGACCCGAAGCAAACCGCGAAACCTAAGCAAGCGGAGCCGAAGCCGAAGCTCGTAAAAAACCGCGCCGAGGCGCCCGAACCGCGTGAAAGCACGATCCGCGCGGAAATTGCCACGGCCGAAGCGGTTCGCCCAATCGAAAACCAAGCGCTTGAAAATCCGGCTGCGGCGCCTGAAGCGATTCCGGAGGCGATCAAGGAAGCCGAGGGGGAGCTGGTTTCGCGGATCGCGGAAATTTTAGGCATTCCCGTCGAAACGGTGCTCGAATGGTTCATTGATTTGGGCTTTAACCCGCTTGAGGCGACGGAACCGCAAGTCGTAGTCGAAATCCTCAAGCAGGCGTTCGGTTCGCAGACCACCGCGGAGCTTTTAACCGAACCGCAGCTTCCGGAAGCGTTCGAAAAGTTGATGGAAGCGGCGAAGGAAATCGTCGAAGCGCTGCCAATTGTGGCGGCGGAAAAAACCGAAAGCATGGTACTGCCGGAGCTTCGCGGCCTTCAAGTCGAAACAAGCGGACCAAACGCGCCGCCAGTCGTGACGGAAGTCAGGGAAACCGACGCGCAAAAAGAAGAATTCGTTTCATTTTTTTACGAGGAATCCGAGGAAACCGAAGGCGTTTCGGTAAGCGCGCCGCAGCAAAAACCGACCGCGCAGCCTAACGCGGCGCCGGAAGCGAAACCGGAAGAAGCCGCGCCCGCGGCGCAAACGGAAAGCGGCAGGAACGACGCGCTTTACGTGGAGCGTGAAATCGAATTCATACCCGTCGTGCAGGTTTCCGCCGAAGGCGGCGCGAGCCTAGCCCAGACCGCGGTCGAATCCCAGCCGAGCCAGCCCGGCCAAGTCAACGCAAACGACATAATCAACCAGATAATGAGCCGGGTTAAGCTGCAAGCCGGCGAACATTTCGCGGAGCTGCGCTTGACGCTAAAGCCCGAAAACCTGGGGGACGTGACGCTTCGGGTGATGACGCTAAACGGGATCGTGACCGCGCAGTTTGTAGCCGAAAGCCAAAGGGTTAAGGAAGCGCTCGAATCCAACTTCAACCAATTAAAAAACGCGCTTTCGGAACAGGGAGTCAACGTGGCGGAACTGTCAGTCTCCGTCGGGAAGGACGACCCGGAGGAACGCATGAACCAATTCCTCAGGGCGCAGGCGGCGAGCAGGGCAAGGATGCGGCGTATCGCCGAAGCCTCGGTTAAAAACGAGATAGGCGAGGACGAACGGGCCGCCCCCAACCTGTCGACTAGCCGCCTCGACGTGACCGCTTAACGATTTAAAAGGAAAGGAGGTAAACAATGGCGAATTCGGACGAATTACTATGGGCGCCGGTTCAGTCGAACATCGTGGACTACCGCGACGTCCTCTACAAACCGAGGACGCCCGAAAGCAGCCTCGACAAGGACGCGTTCCTGAGGCTTTTGATCACGCAGATGAAGTACCAGGATCCGCTCAACCCGATGGACGACCGGGACTTTTTAGGGCAGATGGCGCAGTTCACGGCGCTCGAGCAAATGCAGAACCTTAACAAGGCGTACCTGCAGACGCAGGCGTACAGCATGATCGGGAAATCGGTCTACGCGTACTTCCTCGAGCAGCTTACGAACGAATACGTCGAAGTCGCGGGCGTCGTTTCCGCGGTTACGATGAAAAACGGCGAGGCGTTCCTTTTCGTGGACGGCTACGACGTTCCGCTTAGTTCGGTCAACATCGTCGGGGACGACTACATCACGGCCAACCAGCTGAACGAAATCTACGAATCGGTCAACAATACGCGCAACCAGGGCTACGTCGGCAAGTACGTCCAGGCGCTTTTGATCGACTCGAAAGGCAACGTGACCGACTACGTCGAGGGCGTCGTCGACTACGTCAAGCAAAACGGGAAGCAGTCGGTGCTCGTCGTCGGAAACAAGGAAGTTTTCCCAAGCGAGGTCACGGCGGTTTCCGACAAGCCGCTTTTGCTCGGCAAATCGGTGAACGTGCAAATAACCGAGGGCGGGCAGACGACGCTTTTAGAAAACGCGGTAATAACCGGCGTGATCATCAGGGACAACAAGGCGTATCTCCAATTCGGGAGCCAAAGCGTCGCGATCGACAAGATCAATTACGTGATGGAAGCGCTCGCCTGCGTCGGCTTCAGCGTAAACCTCAACGGGGTAAGCGGCACAGTGGAGTCCGTCACGATCAAGTACGGGATCCCCTACCTCAACGTCGGCGACAAGGAGCTGTCCTACCTTGAATACCTCGACTCGATAAAGTAACAGTCGGAGCAACGCTAAATTCCGCCGCCGGAGGCGGCGGCCGACAAGGAGCGTCAATATGGAACAAGTGCAGGTGCAGGTTACGAACAACGGAATAGGAAGCAACCTGCGCGTCGCCGAAAGCCAGGCGGCAAAGCAAGCCGCGCAAGCTAACGCCAACGCCGCGGCGGTCCCCTCGTTCGGCCAAGTGCTTAACGTCCAGTTTACGAAGCACGCAAACACGCGGCTTAACGACAGGAAAATCAACCTTTCCGAAGTCCAGCTCGAGCGCGTGAAGGACGGGATTAACAGGGCTAACGAAAAAGGGATAAGGGACTCGCTGGTATTGGTGGACGACGTAGCGCTAGTCGTAAACGTAAGAAGCCGCACGGTAATAACGGCGCTGAAGCAGGGAATCGACCACGTATTCAGCAACATAGACGGCGCAGTCATAGTTTAGGCCGGACCCTAACGGGGGGCCGACAGTCCCCGAACGAAAGACGGGACTGGACTCGCCAACTAAGAAAGGGGTAGCAACGTTATGATGCGTTCTTTGTTCTCCGGCGTCTCAGGGCTCCGGGTTCACCAAACAAAAATGGACGTAATCGCTCACAATATCGCAAACGTAAACACGATCGGCTACAAAAGCAGCAGGGCGACTTTCATGGACGCCTTTTACCAGAGGCTTCAGGGAGCCTCGGGCCCGAACCCGGACACGGGAAGAGCGGGAACCAACCCGCTGCAGATAGGGCTCGGAGTCAATCTCGGGTCGATCGACAACATAATGACGCAGGGCGCCTCCCAACGGACCGACAACGCGTTCGACGCGATGATCCAGGGAAGCGGCTTCTTCATCGTATCCGACAACACCGGGACGTACTTTACCAGGGCGGGCAACATTAAGGTCGACAGCCAGTACAACCTCCACATCAACGGGATGAGGCTTATGGGCTGGGACGCGGTATGGAGCCCGGAAAAAGGCGAGTACATAATCGAGAAGGCGCCGGTCAAGCCGCTCGATCTGGCCGGGGACAAGCAGTACATGCCCCCCCGCGCCACGACGATCCTCGAGCTCGTCGGCAACCTCAACCCCAACGAGCTTCCGCCGACGGGCGTCGTCGAGCGCACGATAGCGCTTTATGACAGCGACGGGACGCTTTTCACCGTCGACATGGAGTTCCGCTACGTCGATACGCGCAGCGGCGACAACGTGGTGGTCGACGGCGGAAACGAGATAGGCACGCTCGGTTCGCCCGACTTCAACAACAGCGTATGGATCTATACGATGAAGACGGATTCGGCGGGAAATGTCTACGCCTACGCCAACGGCGACCGCGACAACAAATTCCAGATAAGCGTGCTCTTCCCCGAAATGGTATCGTCCGGAGGCGGCGGCGGCTTCGACGGCGCGCTTTACGACGACCTGACGCACGGTTACGTCGTGTTCGACAACACCGGCAGCCTTTACTCTTTCGGCAGCGTGCTCGAGTACGGGCCGATCGCGACGGGCACGGAATACGTCCTTCAGCCGAACTCGTACAACAGGAGCACGGGGCCCGTGTTCGACGTGTGCTTCAAGCCGCTCGAACCGCTTAACCCCAAGGCGTATTTCGGCGACCTCATCAACAAGAACCAGCCGATTACCGAGCCGGGCTACAATCCGGGCATAAACGAAACCAACGGGCTGTACACGCCGGACCGCGACACGCTCGATTTCTACGAAGCGAAGGCGGGCATCGTGAAGTTCGACTTCACGCAGTTCACCGGATTCGACGGCGAACACATCACCGCGAAGATCTTCTATAAGGACGGCAACGCCCCCGGAACGCTCAGCGACTACGCGATAGGTCCCGACGGGACGATCACCGGCCGCTATTCAAACGGCGTGACGAGGCCGCTCGGCCAGATACCTGTCGCGCAGTTCAGAAACCCCGCCGGACTCGAAAAAGTCGGAAGCAACCTGTTCGCAGTGACCAACAACTCCGGCCAGTTCGACGGAGTCGGGGACGTGGGGGACATCCTCGGAGGCGCGCTTGAAATGTCAAACGTCGACCTTTCGCAGGAATTTACCGAAATGATCACGACGCAGCGCGGATTCCAGGCGAACTCGCGCGTTATCACGGTCTCCGACGACATGCTCGCGGAGCTTGTGAACCTTAAGCGTTAACCGAATCGTCCGCGGGCCGGTTAATTTGATCGGCCCGCGGATTTCGCTGTGACGTTTGGTTTCGCCTGTCCGGCGGCCTGGCGGCGGCGCGCGGGGCCCGCAAAAAATTATTGTGGGCGCATTACTGGTATGTTACAATCCCCGAAACGTAAACGTCCCTTGGGGGAAGCATGATAAAAGTTACCAAGCTAAACGACCGCGAAATATTGATAAACAGCAGCCTGATCGAATTGATCGAAACCACGCCCGACACCACCATAACGATGACTACGGGCCGCAAGATAATCGTGCGCGAATCGCTTGAGGAATTGATCGAACGTATCGAAACCGCTTTGAAGCGTTGATGCGGGAGGGGATGCTTCTTTGGAACTAGGCTCAATTATCGGGTTTCTATCCGGTATAGTATTTATCCTGCTTTCGATTTTCATAACGGCCGAATGGCAAATCGGGGACGCGATGGCGTTCGTAAGCGCGGCGAGCGCGATGATAGTCTTCGGCGGCACTATAGCTTCGACTTTCATAGGCTTCAAATTCGAAAAACTCCTGACGGCCCTCAAGGCCTACGGGGTCGTATTCAAACCCCCCTCGCTCGACCCCGCGGGCGCGATCGAGCAAATCGTGTCCCTCGCAAACACCGCGCGCAAGGAAGGCGTGCTGGCGCTCGAAGAATCGACCAATTCGATGGACGACCAGTTCTTAAAAAAAGGGATTAACTTAATCGTCGACGGCACGGATCCGGAACTCGTCAAGGGAATTATGGAAACCGAGCTCGCGTACATAGAGGAACGGCACGGCGAGGTCGCCGCCGTCTACGAATTCATGGCGCAGCAGGCGCCCGCCTGGGGCATGGTCGGGACGATGGTCGGCCTTATTTTAATGCTTTTAAAACTCGACGACCCGGAAAACCTCGGAATAAACATGAGCGTCGCGCTTATCACGACGTTCTACGGCTCGCTCGTCGCGAACCTGCTCGCGGGCCCGGTAGGAAACAAGATGAAGCAGATAAGCAAGGAAGAAGTGCTGCTCAAGACCGTTTTGATCGAGGGCATGCTTTCGATACAGGCGGGCGAGAACCCGCGCATCATAGAGGAAAAGCTTAAGTCGTTCCTGTCGCCGGCTCTTCGCGACGACGTGAGCGCCGGCGGCGGAAGGAAAGCCGAGGAGGCGGAATAGTTGGCCCGCGAAAAAAAGCCGCCTCCGCAAAAAAAAGCGCTTCCCGACTACCTTGCTTCGTACGCCGACATGGTTACGGTGCTTATGACGTTCTTCGTGCTGCTTTTCGCGATGTCGGAGCTTGACGTGGAAAAATACCAGCAGCTCGCGCAGTCCTACAAGGGGACCGTGCTTTCGTGGTCGGGCGGGCTCGGGCTCAACAAGATTTCCGTGGGCATAACGGATACGACCGGCGGCCCCGACGTCGACGACGAGATAAACGAAGATTCGGGCGAGTACAGCTACGTGCCCGCGAACCCGGCGGAGGAGATAAGCGCGGAGGAGCTCGCGGAGCTTGCCGAGCTCCGCAGGATAGTCGCGCAGCTCGAGAAGATCCAGTACACCATCAAGACTTATATGGCCGAAAACTACTTGGTAAACGCCAGTTTGATAAACATGTCGGTGGAAGGCGGCTTTTTGCGGATCGTCTTCGACGAGGGCCTGCCGCTTTTCGATTCGGGCAGGGCTGACATAAGGCCCGAGGCGCTGCCGGCGCTCACGATGATCGCGGAAAAGCTGCTCGAGTTCCCGGACAACAGGATTCTCGTCGAGGGCCACACCGACAACATACCCCAGAGAAGGGACCCGTATCCGAGCAACTTTCACTTGTCCGGGGCCCGCGCGATTTCGGTCGTCGAATTCTTCATAGAAATGGGCCTCGAACCGAGCATACTTTCGGGCGTCGGAAGGGGCGAGTACCATCCGATCGACACCAACGAAACGCCCGAGGGGCGCGCGAACAACAGGCGGGTCGAAATAAAGGTGTACGCCGACGTCGAGCTCGAGAACGTCGACGCGGGCTTCAGCATACCTTGGGAATAATATCAGCCGGGACACGGTAAAGAAGCGCTACGGGGGTTCGTATGGAAAAGAATAAGTTCATGCTCGTGATAATACTCGCGGTCCTTGTCTTAATGCTCGGGACGATCATCGGCGTTTCGCTATACGTGCTGAACATCATGCAAAACCAGGCGCTGGAGGCGGAGGATACCGGCAACCGGAACCCGCAGGCGATACGCAAGCTCGCCGTCGAGGAAAAGACGCCGATCGAGCTTGGCGAGCCCCTGCAGACGAACCTAAAGACGGACGACGACGGGAAGAGCCGCTACATCCAAATGCTTGTGACCGTGGAAGTCGACAATACCCAGGGCAAGGAATCCGAAGCGGTGATAACGCTCATCAACAGATATCTTTACGTGGCGCGCTCGATCACGTTCAACCTGGTTAGGAACAGGACGTACGCCGACGTGCAGGACAACCCGGACGGCGTTTCGCTGCTCGAGCGGGAAATCCTCGAAGCCCTCAGGGACGAATTTGAAAGCAATTTGATAGTGGGGGTAGTCATTTCCGACTACATAATGCAGTAGCGCCAAATCGCAGGGGACGGGACGGTGGAATAATTGGGCGACATACTTTCGCAGGCCGAGATAGACGCGTTACTCAACCAGCTGAACAGCGGCGAAAACGCCGAATCCATAATAACGCCGGTTGCGGACGCGCGCGAGGCGCGTAAGTACGAATTCGAAAACCCCCAAAAATTCAACAAAGAACAACTCAGGACGCTCGAAAACATATTCGACAACTACGCGCGTTCGGTTTCGTCGTTCCTGACCGCCTACCTGCGCACCTCCACCACGCTTGAGGTGCTCAACGCCGAGCAGATCATGTACCGCGACTTCAACGTCGCGCTCGCAAACCCCGCGATACTCGCGATGGTGGAGCTTCAACCGCTTAAGGGGACCGCGGTCGTGGACTTGTCGACAAACATCGGCTACGCGATAATCGACCGAATACTCGGAGGCCCCGGCTTCGGCTTGAAGAAGCTGCGCGAGTTTTCCGAAATCGAGAAGATATTAATTGAGCGCGTCATGTTGCAAATGCTGAGCTTCCTTCCCGAATCGTGGGAAAACGTGGCGCCGATCAAGCCTAGGCTCGAAAAAATCGAAACCAATTCGCAGTTCGCGCAGTACATCGGGCCGACGGAGCCGGTCGCGCTCGTCGTCATGTCTATCAAAGTGGGAAGCTCCGAAGGCACGATCAACATCTGCCTTCCGCATCTCGTAATGGAACCCGTCATGGAGAAGCTTTACACCAAGTACTGGTACATACAGCGCGGGGACGACGACAAGCAGAGCTACCGCTCAAACCTCGAGGCGGAACTCGAGCGCACGCAAGTGCCGGTCACGGCGGTGGTCGGCAAGACTACGGTCAGGGTTAACGACTTCATAAACTTGCAAGTGGGCGACATAATAAAACTGGATTCATACATATCGTCGGATATGGATATCATGGTCGGCGACATGCTTAAGTTCCACGCGAAGCCAGGGATCAGCAGGGGGAAAAACGCGATCCAGATCACCTCCCTGATAAAGAAGGAGGCGTAGCATATGGGCGACATGCTATCGCAGGCGGAAATAAACGCGCTGCTCGGCGGCGACGACAAGAGCTTGCCGCAGCAGGCCGACGCCGATATCGACGCCGCGGGAGACCTCCCCGACCTAAGCGGCTACGTCATCCCCGAACGCGACTTCGACGGAATGCTCGACGGAATGTCGAGGGACATTTTAGGCGAGATCGGCAATATCAGCATGGGAACGGCCGCGACTACCCTGTTCGCGCTGCTTCGCCAAAAGGTTTGGATTACGACTCCGAGGGTCAGCATCACCGATTGGAAGACGCTTTCCGACAGCTACGACAGGCCTTGCGTCGGCATACGCGTCGACTACAAGGAAGGGCTCCAGGGTTCCAATATATTGATTTTGAAAGAACGTGATGTTAAAATCATCGCGGATTTGATGATGAGCGGCGACGGTGAAATAGACGACGATAAGCCGCTCACCGACCTCGACTTAAGCGCGATAGGCGAAGCGATGAACCAAATGGTCGGCTCATCGTCGACTTCGCTTTCGTCGATGATCAAGCAAAAAATCGACATCGCGACTCCGCAGCCGTTTTTGCTTGACTTCGCCGACAACCAGGTCTTCGACACCATCGGATTCAAGCCCGACGATTGCATCGTAAAAGTCGCGTTTAAAATGGAAATCGGCTCGCTTATCGACAGCGAGATAATGCAGATACTCCCGCTCGAATTCGGAAAGGAAATGGTGGCGAAGCTAAAAAGCGACATGGGCGGCGACGAGCCGCCTCCGGTTGGGCCGCCCGAAATAAAAACGGCGGGACCACCTCCCGACGTAGGGACGCAGACGCTGGAACCGGCTCCACAGGCATCGCCCCAATTAACGCAGCAGGAGACGCAAATGATACAGCAAGCCGCCCAAACCGCCAACATGCAGCCCGACCAAACCCAGTCGCCCCAAGGCTACGGGTACCAGGCGCCGCCGCAGGCGGGCTACGGCTACCAGCAACAGCATCAGCCCTACGCGCAGCCGCAAAGGTTCGAGCAGCAAGTCAACGTGCAGCCGGCCCAGTTCCAAAGCTTCGACGAGGGAAGCGTGCTCCAGCAGAAAGAAAACATCGGGATAATCATGGACGTTCCGCTCGACATCACGGTCGAGCTCGGGAGGACGCGCAAGAAGATACACGAGATCCTTGAATTTTCGCCCGGCACGATAATCGATTTGGACAAGCTCGCCGGCGAACCGATCGACATACTCGTAAACGGTAAATTCGTCGCAAAGGGCGAAGTGGTCGTGATAGACGAGAATTTCGGAATACGCATAACGGACATAATAAGCGTCGATAAACGAATCTAACTATAACCATTTCAAAAAGGGAGTGTAACGAATGTCCGAAAAGACAATCCTTCTGGTTGATGACGCCGCGTTTATGCGTATGATGTTGAAAGATATATTGACCAAAAACGGATATACCGTCGTCGGCGAGGCGGAAAACGGCGCTAAGGCGATCGAGAAATACAAGGAGCTGAAGCCGACGCTGACGATCCTCGACATCACGATGCCGGAGATGGACGGGATCCAGGCCGCCAAGGGGATAAAGGCCGCCGACGCCAACGCGCTTATCATAATGTGCTCGGCGATGGGGCAGCAGGCGATGGTAATCGAGTCGATCCAGGCGGGAGCGCGCGACTTCATAGTCAAGCCGTTCGCGGCGGACCGCGTCATAGAAGCGGTAAAAAAAGTGATCGGATAGATAATGGAAAATTTTATTTCGCTGCTCGCCAACTGGCCTACGTCCAATACAGTAGGCCGTGTTTTTTATATAATCATCCTGTTCGCGTTCGTGACGCTGCTCGCCTACTACACCACGAAGCTTATCGCGCGCTCGAGACGCGGCAACCTGCGCTTCGCGAAGCGGAACCTCGAGGTGCTTGAAAGCATAGGCCTCGGCGCGCAGGCGATGGCGCAGATCGTGCGAGCGGGCGACGCGTATTACCTAATCGGGGTGACAAAGGAAAACGTAAGCGTCCTCGCGTGCCTCAACAAGGACGGGCTGGCGCTTAAGGACGCCGATTCCGCCGCTTCGGACTTGGCGTTCGGCGAAATGTTCAGGCGGTTCGTGTCAAGGGGCAAGAACGGCAGGGATTCTTCCGCGGAAGGCGACGGGCGCGATGGTTAAAAAAATAATTAGCCTTGCGGCCGTTTTTATCGTGGCGCTGACAATATTTCCCAAGACGGCATACGCCGGCGCGCCGGTTCCCTGGATAGACATGGGGATTACCATCGGCGGCGCCAACGATCCCGCCGTGATCGTGCCCGCGCTTCACATCCTTTTTTTAGTCAGCATAATCGCCCTGGCGCCGTCCATACTTATGCTCCTCACGGGTTTTACCCGGATCGTCATCGCAATGCATTTCGTACGCGCGGCGATGGCTACGCAACAAATGCCGCCGAACCAGGTGCTAGTCGGCGTCGCGCTGATCCTCACGTTGTTTCTTATGGCGCCCGCGCTCACCGAAATCAACGACAACGCGCTCCAGCCCCTGGGCAGAAGCGAGATTTCGATCGAAGAGGCGATCGAGCGCGGGATGGAGCCGCTGCGCAAGTTCATGCGCGACCAGGTCGAGGACCGCGACGTAAATCTCTTTTTTCAGCTTTCGCGCATGGAGGCGGTCGCGACGATCGAGGAAATCCCCGATTCGATCCTCATTCCCGCGTTCGTCCTCGGGGAGCTTACCAAGGGCTTCATGATAGGGTTTTTGATGTACTTGCCGTTTATCGTCATCGATATGGTGGTCGCTTCGGTTCTAATGGCGATGGGTATGATGATGCTGCCTCCCGCGATGATATCCATGCCGTTTAAGCTCATGATATTTTTGCTCGCGGGCGGATGGAGCTTCTTGCTCGAATACGTGCTCAGGACTTTTCGCGTAACTTAGCGAAACGGAAGGGGGCTTTGCGTTGACAACGGGTCTCATAATCGATTTGGTCCGCGAGGGGCTGTTCACGGTCATGATGGTCGCGGCGCCCCCGCTTCTCATGGGCCTCACCGTCGGC